>NZ_CAWQMW010000164.1:0-24137 GCF_963895965.1 Xenorhabdus sp. PB30.3
TGTTTTAACGGGATTGATTGCTTACAGCCTTAAAGAGAAGAAGCCATCACTGAAAATTTTCTACTCAGAAGAAGATATTTCAGCAATGGCTTAAACAGAATTAGGGTTAATCTAATCAAAACTACATTCTGGTTGTTAGGCTGCACTTTGGTGTAGCCTTTTTTATCACCTATTTCCGTTTTTTCTCCCTTATTTGAGGGACGAAAACAAGAAGTGGCTATCTGTTTATTAACCCAATCTGCCACTGCAATTATTCACTACAACTCTCAGGGGCGAACCTATTTCACCCCCATGGACGCCCATTGTTCTAATGGGGTGGAATATGAAGATGAAAGAAAATCCTGATATCTGGGTACACCTCGGTGACTGGCTCATATCGATAAAAGAGCAAGGCATCGGAGCAACCCTCGCCGGGACAATGGCATTTCTTCGCGGTCGCTATCACGGTGGTGGCTGGTTAAAGGTGTCAATCGATGCCTTTATGTGTGCCATGTTCGCCTGGTTCATTCGTGACGTATTAAATCTGTTTGGTCTGAATCCTGACTTGGCCTACATCGGTAGTGTGGTGATTGGCTACTTGGGTACGGACTTTATTGGTCAATTATTGCGTAAAGCGGCAGAGAAGAAAACGGGAGCATCCTCTGATGGAAATCAGCACTAAAGGTCTTGAATGCATCAAACAGTATGAAGGCTTGAAGCTGAAAGCCTACCCCGATCCTGCAACGGGTGGCATACCGTGGACCATTGGCTATGGTCATACCAAAGGGGTTAAAAAAGGCGATGTGATTACAGAGCAGCAGGCTGAAGTATTTCTGCATGATGATCTCCAACCTATATACGCCACCTTAAGGCAATTGGTTAGAGTGCCGTTGAATCAAGGTCAGTTCGATGCACTGTGCTCGTTTATCTTCAACTGTGGCAGCGGTAATTTTTCAGGATCCACGTTATTGCGGAAACTTAACCAAGGTGATTACATTGGCGCTGCGGCAGAATTCCCTCGATGGAATAAAGCGGCAGGTAAGGTTATGCGAGGGTTAGATAGTCGCAGAGCATCTGAACATCAGATGTTTTTATCATGAAACTCAATTTCACCAGCGGCACTGTTATCGCGTTGATTATTGCTTCATCAGCAGCCTTCTTATACCGCTCTGGATACAAGAAACAGCTCGGTATCAATAACGCCCAGATAACCGAAATTCAGCAATTGACCGACACCATCAACTATCAAAATACGCACATTAACATGCTGCATGAGTTAGATACTAAACACACTCAGGAACTCGCCAATGCCAAAGTTGAAATTGATAGGTTGCACGCTGCTTCTCTTATTCATTCTGAGCGGGTGTACATCAAAGCAGAGTGTTCTATGTCTAAAACCACTACCACCTCCAGTATGGCTACTGCAACCACCGCCCGACCAACTGACACCGCTATCCGAAATTATTGGTTACTCAGAGAACGTATTGCAACCTCCGAACAAATGATTTTAGGGTTGCAGGAGTATATCAAAACACAGTGTCAGTAAATCTCAGAGTGTAACCACCACATTTCAGGTGGTTGCAGGTAGACATAAAAAAGAGGCTGGAATGGTTAGTTCACGAAAGTTTTTTTAACTCTAACTGATACAATGAAGTAAGGTATCCATACAGCAGCGTGAAGAATACTGCGTATAAGGTTGAGAGTGTAGTTTGGATCTACGGTAGCAGACATCACATTTATCGTTAAAAATATCATAATGACTTGGACAGTGATGTTGGATATGAGCAGAGAGATGTATAGATAAGGTGTTTTCTTTGATTTCCTAAAAAAGAAAATGATATTGACAATAATGAGTAAAAACAATAATAAATCCAAGATAAATGCGAATGTCATGAAATATTTCCAACGGTCAATAAGTTGGCTATAAAGTGGAAATATTTCACTAATAGTTGTGAAAATTCCACTTATATTTGAAAACAACATGACTATTAAACCGATAGCAGGAAGATAAAGCCACCCCCCAATTTTCTTTAAGGATTTATCTTCACATTCTTCACAATATTCTGTGTCTTGAGGTATTTCCTTTTCGCCACATTTAGTACAAACCCATTTATCCATATGAATAGACCTTTAATGTTTACATAAATTGACAGATTCTAATGCAATTTTAAATGTAGGCAATAGCTATCTGACTTTATAGGTAAGCAAAATGGCACAAAAGAAAATCCAACTCACTGATGAGCAAAAAGTTCTTTTTGATGCCTTAACTCCATTACCGCAAAAATTCGCACTGGGTATCCTGAAAGGATTAAATCAGGTCGATGCTTATCGTAAGGCAGGAGGGAAGGCGAAAGGTGAATCTGCCCGAACTCAGGCGAGCCGAATGATAACATTTGATAATGTTAAAACCTTTCTCGACGCCATGAACCAAGAAGCAGTTTCTGATGCGGTTATGAGCCGTCAGGAAGCCCTAGAGCGGTTATCGGCAATGGGGCGTGTCTCTATTCACGATATCGCCGACTTCCGTAACAGTCAGATAGGCGAAGACGACGAGGGCAAGCCCGTCTTTCAGGCAACATGGCAATTCAAAGATTCAGCCCTACAGAATCCGGTAGCACTCAGCGCCGTTTCTGAACTGACCACGGGCAAAGATGGTATCAAATTAAAACTCCATGACCCGAAATCTGCTATCAAGCAACTGGCGGAACTGCTCGGCTGGGAATCAGCGAAGAAAGTCGATTTAAGTTCTAGCGATGGCTCGATGACACCCAATCCTATCGACCTCAGTCACCTGACTTTTGAACAGTTACTGAAACTGAGAAAAAATCGGGAAAAGTAGCCCTATTTAACATAATGGACATTTCAGGAATCGCCGCTTTCCAACTCAATCAAAATGTCACCTTAAACGGGTAAAAGTTTCACTCTTCTGTCTGATTTTCGGGTTTTTATTTGTTACTGATTTGTTATCAAAAACGTGAAAATCATTTCACCGTGATTTTGGCGTGAACCGCGTATTTTTCTCACTTTGGGCACTGACATGGATATCGATAATGCAATGCTGGATGAGGCTATCGAAAGAGAGATTGCCCGGCGCAGTCTGCATGAGTTCATTCAGTATATAAACCCGGAATATATCACCAGTGATTTTTCACGACAGGTTTGCGTGGCCTTAGATGAATTCCTGCTGGATATGATGGATGGAAAGCGTCCGATACTGATTCTGGGTGCGCCGCCACAGCATGGTAAATCAGATATTGTTTCGCGTTACCTCCCGGCTTACTTCTTTGGTAAGTACCCGGATAAACGGGTTGCCGGATTGTCCTACGGCAAAGATTTAGCCTCGGACATGAACCGTGATGTACAGCGCATCATGATGAGCGAAGAATACCAGCACTTATTCCCAGCGTCTTCACTGAACCCCAAACGGGTAGTAACGATTGAAACGATGGCGAAGCGAAACAGCGACACCTTCGAAATCATGGGTAACAACGGTTCTTACATTGCTGCCGGGGTCGGTGGACCACTCACGGGGAAGAAAGTGGATTTGGGTATTATCGACGACCCGATTAAGAACTCGAAAGAGGCTCTGAGCGCAACCACCAAGAACGCCATCTGGAACTGGTACGTTTCTACCTTCAAAACCCGCCTGTCAAAAAACAGCGGCGAGATCATTATGGCCACACGCTGGGCGACCGATGATTTATCCGGCAAGGTGATTGAAATCAGCCAGAAAGCCAAAGTGCTGGCGTTCCCCGCTATCAATGAACAGGGTGAAGCCTTAGTGCCTGAGTTGCATCCTATTGAAAAATTACTCGATACCAAAGCCATTCTTGGGGATTACTTCTGGTCAGCCATGTATCAGCAGTCGCCGAAGCCGTCTGGCGGCACAATCTTTAAAGAAGACTGGGTGAACTATTACCTGCCGAAAGACTTGCCGGAGAAATTCGACAAGGTGATCCACAGTTGGGATATGACTTTCAAAGATGGTGAGGGTACGGACTATGTGGTTGGGCAGGTCTGGGGCAAAAAGGGAGCAAATGCCTATCTGTTGTATCAAATCCGCGCCCGGATGACCTTTACCGAAACCCTGAAAGCCGTGCAAAAACTGGCGGAGAGATTCCCGCAAGGCCGCCGTAAGCTGGTGGAAGATAAAGCCAATGGCCCAGCAGTCATGGATTCACTTCGAAGTATTGTTTCAGGATTAATACCGGTTGAACCGGATGGCAGTAAAGTTGCTCGTGCTCATGCAGTAACGGCGGAGTGGGAAGCCGGTAATATCTTTTTGCCGCATAAAGATATTGCACCGTGGGTGGTCGATGCCGTTAACGAAATTACCACTTTCCCAGTCGGAGCGCATGATGATGTGGTGGACTGCATGACGCAGGCTCTACGCGATTTGTACCAGAAAAAAGGCAGTTTCTTTACAACCAAGAGGTAATGTTTATGTGGCCGTTTTCAAAACGAAAGCCTACAGCACAACCTGTTCAACGTTCAGCATTTTCCACCGATTTATGCCCCTCGCTTGCTAAAGATAACAACTTTAAAGGACTGGAATTGCCACAGCCTACAATGACCGGCGTGGCAATGGATTCGGTGGATGGCTCGATCCCCTCGTTTAAAGCAGGCAGTTTGCACGGCGTATCGGAAGCCCAAGCCGCGTGGTATGCGAACCAGTTGTTTATCGGTAATAATCTGTGTGCGGTGATTGCCAAGCATTGGCTGGTGGATAAAGCCTGCAATATGCCTGCCCGTGATGCCATTCGCCAGAGTTACGAAATTGATTGCGAAGATAGCACCATTATTGAGCGACTGAAAAAACGCGATAAAAAATATCGTATTCATCAGGCGATGAAAGAGCTGGTGCATTTCGGGCGCGTATACGGGGGACGCATTGCCCTGTTTGTGGTGGAAACACCCAACCCGAAAGAGTTCTATGAAAATCCCTTTAATCCCGATGGTGTTGCGCCGGGTTCGTATAAGGGAATTAAGCAGATTGATCCACAATGGGTAACACCCGAACTGACTGTCGATAACGTGCAAGATCCGGCCTCACTCCATTTCTACGAGCCGACTTATTACCGCATCGGCGGACGGCGTTACCACAAGTCTCATCTGGTGAAGTTTGTGCCGTTCCCCGTACCGAACGTGCTCAAGCCAATGTACAACTATTTTGGTGTCTCTGTACCAGAGCGCGTCTACGAGCGTGTGTATGCCTCTGAGCGCACCGCCAATGAAGCGCCGCAGCTAGCCATGACTAAGCGATTATTAACACTCGGTATGGCAGATGCAGAAAATGCGGATAAGGGCGTGATTGCGGAGAATATCGAATATTTCGCGCTGATGCGGGATAACTACGGTGTGCAGATCACCAGCAATTCAGACACTGTTCAGCAGTTTGATACGTCATTGGCTGACTTAGATGCCACCATTATGACGCAATATCAGCTTGTCGCCGCGGCTGCCAATGTACCTGCCACTAAATTATTGGGTACCACGCCCAAAGGCTTTAATTCCAGTGGCGAGTATGAAGAAGCCGCCTACCGCGAAGAGCTGGAGAGTATTCAGGCCAACGATTTGGAAGATTTACTCCAGCGTCATTATGAAATCCTGTTACGCAGTGAAGGGTTGCCAATTGTGGACATCAGTATCTCATGGCGACCACTGGACAGCCCGACAGCGGCTGAATATGCCGATATCGAGCTGAAAAACTCCCAGACAGCGGTTAACTACGCCAACGTGGGAGCGGTAGATGGTCATGATATCCGCCAGAAACTGGCAGCGGATAAAGAATCCAGTTACTTCGGCTTAGAGATTAACGAGGATGCGTATGGCGAAGAAACTCCGCCTGAAGAAGAGCCGGGAACAGTGGGCAACGGCGCGACAAGCAGTCATGAAGGGCAAGCCCCTGCATTATTCGGCGGCAGCAACTGACCGCTATCAGCGTGACCTGTCACGACTAATCAAACGGATGCTCAAAGATTACGAACAGGTATTAACCCAATTACAGGATGATGCTGAATCGGTAGCGATGGATGCCAGCATTGCCAGCCAGACGCGTATTTGGCTCAACAAATTAAAACGCCGCTGGGACAGTATCTTTAACCGCAAAGCCGCAGAGCTGGCAGATCAGTTTGTCAGTCAGACCGATCTCAACGCCAAGCGTAATCTGGATGATTCACTCAAACAACTTTCTGGTGGCCTGACCATTAAAACCCCTGAACGCCCGGCAGAGATGCAAGATCGTCTGACCGCTGCCACCGCTGAAAATGTCGCCCTGATTAAATCCATACCGCAACAGTTTCACTTTCGCATTGAAAGTGCGGCATTACGTTCTATCAGCCAAGCGGGTGAGGGTGCAAAGACCTTACTGGGGGAAATCAGAGCGATTGGCAGCGTGACCGAAAAACGGGCGCAGTTTATCGCCGTTGACCAGACGCGAAAAATTACCACGGCGGCTAATTATGAGCGGATGAAGTCGGCAGGCATTCGCAAAGCGGTCTGGCATCACTCCGGTGGCAGTGCTGAACCACGCAAACTGCATCAAAAGTTAGATGGTCAGGTGTTCGAGCTGAAAAACCCGCCGATTATCGATGACCGGACAGGTCAGCGCGGATTGCCGGGTGAATTGCCAAACTGTAAATGCTTCTGGACACCCGTTGTCGATTTTGGAGAGAACCCATGACATGAGTAAACGCACTTACGACCTGAACGGCTGGCTGGAAGTTAAAGATAACCCCATCTCTAAAGTGGGGGTTTTTGATTATCTGGGGTCGGAAATTGGCGCTCCCGTTGCCGATCAGATTTACAAGGTACTGCGCCCACAGGAAGAATTGGAAAATATCGCCACGATCAACTCATTCAAACTGATGCCGTTTGTGGATGAGCACGAGATGTTAGGCAAAGAGGCCACCCCTGCCGAGAGAAAAGGCATTGAGGGTGTGATTGGTGAAAGCGTCTATTTCGATTACCCGTATCTCAAAGGCAATATCAAGATCTTATCCAATTCGGCACTCAGTCAGATTGCCAGCGGCAAGATTGAACTTTCACCGGGTTATCGCTGCCGCTACGACTTCACCCCCGGCACGTTTGATGGCGAACACTATGATGCCATTCAACGCGATATCCGCGCCAATCACTTAGCGCTGGTGGCAGAAGGGCGAACCGGCCCCGATGTTGCGGTGCAAGATCACGTTATCACTATTGATACCAAGGAGTTAATCAGTATGGCTACTGAAGAACAAGACAAGAAAGAGAACACGACCGATAACGGTTTCACACCGGAACAGGTCGAGCAGTTGCAGGCGATGATTGGAGCTGCGCTGTCCGGGCAATCAACACCAACAGGAGATGATGACCCGGATAAAAAAGACACGAGAGATGACGATCCCGATAAACCTTCGCAGGACGAAGCGGAAGAGAAAGTGGAGGATGCCGTCGAAGAAGCGGAAACTGCCGCAGAAGCTGCCGAATCCGGCGATCCCGAAGCAGTGGAAACTGCCGAAGTTGCTATTGAAGCGGCAGAGCAGGCGATTGAAGAAGCCAAAGAGCATCTGGATCAGGCCACGACCGATAGTCTGAATCGCCGCATCAAACGAGTTCGCCGGGGCATACAGGCAATGGATGATATTTCTCGCCTGAAACGCAAGGTCAATAAGCTGGAGAAAGCGAAACCCACCTATGACACGGGCGATCTGATTAAACAACTGGCAGGCCGTGACACGCTGGTGCACAAACTCACACCGTTTGTCGGCGTATTTGACCACAGCAGCATGACCAAGCAGGGTGTAGCGGAATACGGTATCAAACATCTCGGTATTCCGTGTCAGAAAGGGCAGGAAGTGATCGCACTGGATGCGTGGATGCACGGGCGTGTGCCTGACTCGCAAAAAAACACCTCAACAATGGATGCGGCAATCAGCCAGCAATCCATCAAAGACAAATGGAGCAAAGCATAATGGCCATACCAAAAAGTGTCGCCAACGGCCTGATATCGGGCGTTGTCGGTGAAATTTCACACGAAGGACCGGTGCGAGTGACGGCGGCTGTTCTGTCCTCGGCGGATGAAACCAAGAATGGGTTCGGGCTGGCCTACACCTATAAAGATAACCATGCCGAAACGGTGCGGGTGGGTGGTGACGGCGCTTTTGCCGGGATTATGATCAACCCGAAAGCCTATC
The DNA here is from genome assembly GCF_963895965.1 of Xenorhabdus sp. PB30.3. Taxonomy (NCBI): domain Bacteria; kingdom Pseudomonadati; phylum Pseudomonadota; class Gammaproteobacteria; order Enterobacterales; family Morganellaceae; genus Xenorhabdus; species Xenorhabdus sp. PB30.3. The sequence continues at coordinate 8,157 of NZ_CAWQMW010000164.1, forward strand.
GTATCGGAGCGGAATATGCTTTGAACGGCACCACCGGCGAATTTCTAACGATGGGCGAGGTGTACACTCAGCTTGAAACGGGTGTTGCGCGTATCAATGCACCAGTGGTGTTTGACATTGACGGCAAACTGTCTGCCAAAGAGCCGATAACCGCCAATGATCGGGTGATTGGCTTTGTCTCCCGTCATGTGGAGTCAGCAGAAACACCCGATCTGTGTGTGGTTCGCCTGACTGAAATTCCTTATCCCGTTGCAGCACAGGGAGGTCACTAATGGCTGTCAGTAAAGAAAAATTTCATTTGTCCGGGCGTGAAATCAGTCAGCGAGGACCGTTACATATCACAGCAGACCAGAAGTGGACCTATAGCGAACTGTCACAAATTGGTTTTGGCGGGCTATCGGCGATGGACTCGGCGCTAACTGGTCCGGCGATGAGCGGCGGTTTTATTCAGCGTCATATGTTACAGCATGTGCTACCGGGTTTGATCCGTACTGCCACCCGTATCCGTATTCTGGATGAGATCACCGGTGTTATGACCGCCGGTGAGTGGCACGATGAAGAAATTATTCTGAATGTTGCCACGCCGACGGGCAAGGCCGAGCTGTATGGTGATCATACCAATATCCCGCTGGCCTCCTATGTGCAGGATTTGGAACACCGTGGCATTGTCCGTTTTGAACAGGGTTTTCAGGTCGGTAAGCTGGAAGAGGCTCGCCAGTCAGCTGCCGGTTTTGAAACGGCAGCAGAAAAACGTCATGCTGCTACTGAATCACTGGAGCAATCCCGTGAACGCGTGGGCTACTACGGCTTGAACAGTCCGCAGACCCGCGTTTTCGGTTTGCTGAATGATCCTAACCTGCCCGCGTATGAGACGGTGAAGAAACCGTGGTTGCAGGCTACGTTTGCCGAAGTGATCGGGGATATGAACACCCTGTTCGACCGGCTCGAAAAATCGTCCGGAGGCCGGATTAAAGACAGCGATTCGATGACAATGGTTTTACCACTGGGCTTCCGTTCTGTGCTGAGTAAAGCGAATCCGGTGGCGCAGGGGGAAACCGTCAGACAATGGGCGAAAGAAAACTATCCGAACCTGCGTTTTATCTTTTCACCGGAATTTGTCGGAGCCAACGGTGGCGTGGATATCACATATCTGTTCGCTGACAGCGTGGATGACGGTTCAACCGCCACTAATGCCACCCTCCTGCAGGTCGTGCCGGTGAAATACCAATTGTTAGGTTCTGAAAATGGCATCAAGGGCTATCTGGAAGATGCAACCAACGCCACCGCCGGTATTTTTGTAACCCGTCCGTGGGCGCTCACCCGCTTAACCGGCATTTAATCTCAGCCCTCTGCTGAGGGCACTTTGTTTATTTTTCAAGGCAGGAGTTTCTTCATGTCTCAATCTCTCTATATCTATTGCACCCTGTCCAACGACCAGAACTATACCGTGCGTGACGGTGCAGTGTTTATTCACGGGCAGGCCAATATCATGACCCGGGCGATGCACACCCCACGCGGGCGTGTGACCGAAGTTAGTGCCGAACAGTATGCCCAGCTTAAAGACAACCCTGTTTTCAGGCTGCATAAGGAAAATGGTTTTATCACTGTTGAAAGCCGCGAGGCCGATCCCGAAAAAGTGGCCACTAATATGGAGGCCAGCGACCAGTCAGCCCCCGATACGCCGGAATCATTGGAGGCTGAGGGCAAAGATACCCCGAAGATTAATAAAGGTAAGGGCAAATAATGAACACGGATACATTCCCCCTGAAAGCGTTTCGGGTGTTGTATCCGCAGTTTGATGCTCAACCCGATGAGGAACTCGAAATCATCGCCCAATCCGCCCGGCATTATTTTTCACCGTGCCGGGGTGTTTGTACTGACGAACTGTGGATTCTGGTGGTGGCGCATATGCTGCAACTGCGCCAGTTAATGGCTCAGGGCGAATCGCCAACCGGCGTTGTCACTGCGGCTACTATCGGTAGTGTTAATGTCAGCTTTACTGCCCCACCTGTGGGTTCGAATACCTCGCACTGGTTTAACTTAACGCCTTTTGGTCAGCAATATCTGGCGTTACTCAATCGTTGTGGGCGTGCTCCGATGTATGTGGGTGGTCGGGGCGAACGGTCGGCTTTTCGCGGTGTCGGCGGTCGGTTCCCTAATGGGGGGCGGGTATGGCGATGAGTCCGAAACTAACCCGGCTCAAGCGGGTGTATGACGAGCTGGGCAAGAAGCAGCTTAAAGTCGGTTTCTTTGAACACACAAAATACCCTGACGGCACACCGATTGCGTATGTGGCTGCGATTCAGGAACTGGGCAGTTCTGCTGGTAATATTCCGCCTCGTCCCTTTATGCGCCCGGCGATGAAGGATAATCAGGCCAGATATGCTGATTTGATGCTTCGTGCGGCTAAAGCCGCTATTGATGACACTCTCTCAGTCTCCGATGGTCTGAGCCAGATGGGTAGTGTTGCCGTCGGTGATATTCAGCTTGCTATCCAAGCTGTGACTACGCCGCCACTGAAAGACAACACCGTGAAAGCACGGGCAAGCCGTCACAGCAAAGGCAAAGCAACCCATAAGCCATTGGTGGACAGCGGCCTGATGCTGCAATCCGTCACGTTCAATGTGGAGGACAAATAATCATGTTCGGCAATTTACAGCGCATTGCCTCGCGCTATATCCCGCAACAAACCGTACAGTGGTATCGCTTCCGATCGCGTGAGCTGGATGCATTAGGTCAGTGGCAAAACACCTATCATGATCCGATAGCCATTTGCGGAAGCTGGCAGGCCATCGATACGCAGGATGGGCAGGATATGGGGCTGGATACCGCGAAAATTTACCGTAAATTCTACACCACGCACGATATCCGCCATATCCAACGGGGCAAGTCGCCGGATTTTCTGGTTTTTGCCGGGCGTCGCTATGATGTGATGGGCGATGCCGACTGGTACGAACAGGATGGCTGGCTGTCGATTGTCTGCATTGAGGCCGGTGAGTATGACGGATAATGACGTTTATATTGCCCTGCGCGCACAACTGCTGAAACAATTAAATGAAGCGGGTATTGCTGTGCCTGTCGTCGCGGGTTTTCAATCGACCAAACAAGGACGAGAGAACCGCTTTGTGATGTTTTTTCCCATCAGTGAGAGCGCTCACGGCTGGCAAGGGAGAAGCTATCATTGTGCTGATCGCAACGCCAACCATCGTGAAACCCAGATTGTGGAGAAAACGCTACAGGTACAGAGCGTAGGGAGTTTTGAACAGTATACTGCGGGTGATATTACTGCCACCGTGCGCATGATCATGAACTCGCTACCTTTTGTGGAGACGCTGCGCAAGCAAGGGATTGGCATCCAACGCGCAGGTAATTTACGCATGCCATTTCTGATTAACGATCAGGGCAACTACGAGTTGTCACCCTCGTTTGATATCACTATCACCCATTTACGTAACATCAAACCCAACACAGCCACGGTCAATGTGCTGTTTCCCGATATTTATCGAATCTAAGGTGATTTTATGCCGATAAAACAAACCCGATACGTCGATATCGCCAGTGCGGTGATCGGTGCATCCAGCGTACCCATGCGCAAACTGACGGGACGCTTGTTTTCAACCAACCCGAAAATTCCGGCAGGCAAAGTGTTAGAGTTTGCTTCCGGTCAAATTGACGCCCTGCTGGGGAGCGACTCGCCGGAGGCCAGATTTGCCCGACAGTATTTCAGTTACGTGAGTCCTGCGCCTGTCAGTAAGCCGAAAGAGTTACAGATTGCCGCTTATGAGCCGATAGGCCGGACACCGGCGATTTATGGTAGCAAAGCCGCTGTCCTTGATGAACTGAAAGCACTGGTTGATGGCACTTTTACTGTGACGATTGGCAGTGTCATGAAAACCTTCACTGATATTGACTTATCGAAGGCAACTTCTTATGCCGATATTGCTTCTGCGGTACAAGCCAAACTGAACGCGGAGAAAGCCCCGCAATTTGCCAATGCTTACCTGACCTTTAACGCAATGGACATGCTTTTGTCTTAAATGGCGGGGTGCAGGAGAAAGCTGAGATCAACGTGACCTATTCGGTGCTTGCTGATGCGATGGGGCTTTCATCCGGCAACCGTTCGGCAGGCAATGCTGCACAATCGCCACTGGCGGCTTTCATTGCCGCCGAGAAAATCTCTGATTCGTTCGGTAGCGCGACCTTTTTAACGGAGATGGCTCTGCCGCAAGCGGTTGAACTGGCAGAGTATGTGGCAGGGGAAAATGTCAAATACCAGTTGCATCTGGCGGTCACAGCAGAAAAAGCGGAAGACTGGAGCGCTGCACTGGTCGGTACGGCATCGACCGGATTGAACCTGAAAACGGACGAGCTTGTTTTTGTACAGGCATTACCGATGGCGATCATGGCCGCCACTGATTACGACCGAAATAACGCGACCACCAACTACATGTACCGCCAGTTTGGGGTGACTTTCCCTTCTCAAATCAGTGCCGATCTGGATGCTGACCGGTTCGATAAATTACGGGTTAACTACTACGGTGAAACCGCCGTGGCGGGGTCACAAATTCGTTTCTATCAACGCGGTTTTCTGTGTGGCTCATCGTCCAATCCGCTGGATATGAGCGTTCATGCTAACGAACAGTGGTTGAAAGCCCATATTACCCAGCAATGGTTCAGTCTGCTGATGGCCACACGCGGTATTCCGGCGAACAAAGACGGCGAAGCCCGTGCTATGACTATCATTGCAGGCGCTGTCACCAAAGCACTCAATAATGGCACTATCTTACCGGGCAAAACCTTAACAGACGTGCAGAAACTCGCCGTTGCTGATGCTTCCGGGGATGATTTGGCTTGGCATGACGTACAGGACAAAGGTTATTGGTATAACGCTCAGATTGTGGAGCAAACAGGGGCTTCCGGCCTGCCCGAATACGCCATGAAATATGTGTTGATTTACGGTAAGGGCGATTGGGTACGTAAAGTCGAAGGTTCCCACAATCTGGTTTAAGGTTGGTTTTAAGGAGTAAGAAAAATGTACGATATTTCCGCTACCGGCTTAAGTCTGGTGATACAGGCCAGCACCACATTCCCGGCAGGCATTCAAATTACCCAGTTTGCGGATGATGCCGATCCGCTGGACTTACCTGCTGTCGATATTGCCCAGACCGGGATGGATATCAACGGTAACCTGACCTACTGGTCAACGCCGACACCACAAACGGTGACCATCAACGTACTGGCAGGCAGTGAGGAAGATGAAAACCTTGCCATCTTGCTAGAAGCCAATACTGCCAAGAAAGGTCGCCGCCATGCCGGTGACATTATCACGTTGGTTGCCTCTTATGGTGATGGTTCGACCACCACCGCCCGTAATGGCAAGATCACTAATGGCAGTCGGGGTAACTCTGCTGCCAGTGCCGGGCGATTGAAATCGAAGCAATACACATTTGTCTTTCAGGATTTTGATCGTACTCGCGCACGCTAAGTGCTTTTTCATTACTTCGGGCGGATTTTCCGCCTTTTCTGATTTGAGACCGTTATGTTAATTAAACCTAAAACCATCGCTATCACGGATGCCGACCGTGAGGAACATACCTTTATTATCAGCCGACTGCCTGCCACCATCGGGCGCGAGATTCTGGCGAAATACCCGCTGTCTAATGCGCCGAAAATTGGCGATTACGCTATCAGCCATGAAGCGATGCTGAAGATGATGCGCTATGTGGCGGTCGAGGTGGATGGGCAGGAGATCTTGCTGAAAACCCAGACCCTGATTGATAACCATGTGCCGGATGGCGAAGCATTGATCCGCCTCGAACTGGAAATGCTGAGGTACAACACCAGTTTTTTCGGGACCGACGGGAGCCGCGGTTTCCTCCTCTTCCTGCTGGACAAAATCAGCGGTTCACTCCCGTCGATTATCAAAACGCTGATGGCTTCATTGCCGTTATCGTCAGCGCAGGCTACGCCACCCTCACCGAACTCAAAACGTCCATAGATTTGGAAGAGGCGTTTGACCTGTGGGAGATCGCCATCACCAACCGTTATAACGAAGCGTTAGCCGCGTCAACAACGAGGTAATGTATGTCATTGTTAGATACCTTTGTGCAGGTATTTGAATTTGATACCCGTCAGGCTGATGCTGCCTTTGAATCATTCCGCCGTTCGACCGATGACATGCTGGCTGATATGCGGCAGGCACAACAGGCAGCAGAAGCCGGTGCGGGCGGGTTTGGTCAGTTTGTGCAGGAATTAGCAACGTCATTGCAAGCCGTTGCGGGCGGAGAATCGCTTGATATTGATGTCAATATTCATGATACGCAGGAGAAACTGACTGCCGTACGCACCCGGATCTGCGAACTGGAAACGGCGCTTGCCACACTGGACAGTCAGCGTGAGCAAGCCAGTCTCGGCTTACAGGACAACGGTACAACCGTGACTGAACTGACGGCGCAGTATGATCAATTACAGGGAGAATTGAGCACGCTCAGTGGTGAACTGGATAGCCTGACGGATGCCGAGAAAAAGAACGTCAAAGCGAAAGAAGCGGTGAATGCCATTGTAGACGTGTTGCAAGCTGATTATGCCCGGTTTGTCGAAACGATGCGGACTAAAGGCATTCAGGCGGCGATTGATGAAGCCAAAGCCCAACATCATCTTCAACGTGCGCTGACTGAGACTGACAGCAAATACAAAACTGCCGGTGAATCCGTGGCAGGATTTGCGACCAAAGCCCTGGGTGCAGTCGGTATCGTGATGAGTATCGGTGGGATTTTTGCTGATGCGGTGTCACGTTCACAAGAAATTGAAGCACTGGATAAACTCGGCAAGAAAATCGGTATGGCAACCGAGGATGTTGATGCATTTGGTGGTGCAATGGCAGAACTGGGCGGCTCGCGTGAAGCTGCGCAGGCTGACCTTGAGGCGATGTCACAGGCCTTCGGCAACACGACCCACAAGATGGAGAAGATTCTGGCCACCGCTGATAAAGTCAAGGGCATGAAGTTTGACAAAGCGAAGGCAACACTGGCCGGATTGGGCGTCTCCGATGACAAAACCGTCGAAATGATGATGAAAGGCCGTAAAGAACTGGAACGGGTGATGGGGATCCAGAAAGAGTACGCAGGCATCACCAAAGAGAGCATCGAAAAATCGGTCAAATTCAATGCGGCAATGAACAAGTTTCAGCAATCATCGGGCCTGCTCAAAAATAGCTTTCTGGAAATGGTCATTCCCGTTCTCGCTAAAGGCATGGACTGGCTTTCCCGGTTTATCGGCTTTTGCAAAGAAAACAAGCACCTCATTATTGGCTTTTTTCTGGCTATCGGCGTTGCTGTTGCGGCCTATTACGTGCCGCCGATGCTATCAGCGGCTGCGGCGACACTGGCAGCCACCTGGCCCATATTGGCGATTATTGCCGCTATTGCGTTGCTGGCAGCGGCCTTTGCTCTTGTGTATGACGACATCATGAACTTTATCGAGGGCAATGATTCGATGATCGGGCGCATACTGGATAAGTACCCGATAGTGAAGAAAGTGATCATGCTGCTGTGGGAAGCGTGGAAAATGCTGTTTGGCTACCTGAAGGCGACAGTGAAATTTGTCGCCGATTTGGTCATTGATGCGTTCAATACGATGGATCAGAAAATTACTCAGTTTATCCACTGGCTGCTAAGTTCCATGACGGATTTACTGGCATGGGGTAAGCAGTTCAGCGGTATCTTTGATTCGGTGTCCGATGCCGTTGTGGGGGCATTTGATTGGATGTGGGAACAGGTGAAAAAAGTCATTGGCTGGATAAGCAAAGGGTTGGATGCCGTATCCAAAGGCTTCAGTACCGTCAAGGGCTGGTTTGGTTTTGGCGAGGATAAGCCCGTGGCGGTGGTTGAGCGCTCCATCAATGAAGCCGGTGAGATCACAGCCAAACCACCGAAACCCGACAATATCAACGCCGATGATAAACAAGCCCTGAAAGCCGATATCGATAAACTTAACCAGAGCCTGACTGCTGCGTCCAATAACCCGCTTAATCCGGTCACCAGTCAGGCTATCAGCAACCAATCGCACCAGACGCATGAAACCAATACCCAAATCGGCGAAATCACTATCACCACACAGGCCACGGACGCCCAAGGTGTCGCTAAGGATATGAAAGGTGAGTTGAATAACCAGCTGAAAGATTTAGGCCAGCAAACAGCGACAGGAGTGGCGAAATGATCACTGAGGTGAAAATCTTTAATGTGGACACGTTTGCCACGTTGTTTGAATCAGCCAATCCTTTGCAGGTGAGTGTGCGTGATGAGCATAAGGTGACGAAATTTCAGGTGGAGAACGGCGAAACCCGCAGTGACCATATTGTGGTTGAAGCGGTGGAAATTGGCATAGAAGTGCTGCTCACCGGCGAACTCAAGAACCACTTTGCCGCCATGCAGCAGGCTTACGATACGCACCAACTGGTGGGTATCCAGACACGGGTGAAAACTTACCAGCCGATGATCCTGACTCACTTCTACCATGATGAAGTACCGGAAATGGCGGATGCGATTAAACTATCGTTGCGCTTTGCCGAGTGGCGTAGCATCGAACCGGAATACGGCGAGCTGCCACCACGTCGGGTGGCGAAAAAAGCCCAGTCCGGCACGGTCAATCGGGGCAATGTCCAGACTAAAGACGTTGAGGGCAAGAAAAAATCCATCGCCACTAAAATCATGGATGGTGAGGGCTTATTCGGGACAAAACAATAGCGGAGGTTAATATGCGTGAAATCCCGTTACGGGCCATTCCCAATCAACGGCTGGCCGTGACGCTTGGTGACACCAATTGGGTGATCACCCTCAAAGCCGCCAGAAACATAATGCTGTGCGATATTCAGCGTGATGATGTGATGATTATTCAGGGCAGCCGGTTAATGCCCAATGCCCCATTAATTCCTTATGCCTACCTCGGTTCGACCGGTAATTTTGCCTTATTGACTGAACAGGATGAACTGCCCTGGTGGGAACAGTTCGAATCGACCCAAACGCTTATTTATTGGAGTGATGATGATAGACCTGCGACGCATCCGGCTGGGGATTGAAGTCAGCGGGCGGCTCAACTGGTACGAAGGCATGCGCATCTCAGCTTCCGGCACCAAATATGCCAATCCGTTGCAAAATGAATGTTCGGTCAATATTGATGGTCTGAGCAGCGATACCCGCGATTACCTTCTCACTCAAACCAGTCCCTACACTAAAAACAAACAGCCGCGCCGTTTGATACTCGAAGCCGGTCGGGTGAATACCGGACTGTTTCGGGTATTTGTCGGTGATATTGTCAGTGCTGAAATTGTCTCACCACCCGATGTCACGTTGACGCTGAAAGCCAAAACAGGCAACAGCCGTAGCGGTGATATCGTCTCATCCAGTGGCGGAGCCATCAAAAAGCTGTCCGAGATTGCACAGGGTATCGCTAATGACTGCAAGGTCAAACTGGATTTTCAGGCCAGCGAGAAAAACATTGCTAACTGGTACTACTGTGGCGCGGCACTGTCACAAATTGCCCGCTTGCAGGAATCCGGCGGTGTCAAAGCCTTTATTGATGATGACGTGTTATACGTCAAAGACAGCGATAAAGCGCTGAAGAATCGCCTGCGTATCCTGAATATGAAGTCGGGTATGGTGGGTATTCCCAAGGCCACTGAAAAGGGTCTTGACGTCAGCTTTCTGATTGATGGTGAGTCTTTCCTCGGTGGCCTGTTGCGGCTGGACAGTAAACTGAACAAATCACTGAACGGCGATTACCTTATTGAGCAACTGAAATTTGATATTACCTCCCACGATGATGCCTTTTTCTACACCGCCACCTGTAAGCGAGCGTAAACATGAACCAACCCAATAGTGATATCGCCAGTGAAGGTAGTCTGGCGGGGCAGTTTATGGCGGCTTTCCGCAACCTGCTGCTCAATGTTGAAGATATGCTGCCTGCGACGGTGGTCAGTTATGATGAGCACACCAACCGTGCAGTCATTAAACCGCTGGTGATGATGGCCACCACCGAAGGACAGACGATATCTCGTGCACCGGTCCAGAATATCCCGGTATTTCGTTTTGGTGGCGGGGGCTTTTTTCTGCGCGTTCCCATCAAGCCCGGTGATTTTGGCTGGTTAAAGGCCAACGACCGGGATATCAGCTTGATCTGCCAGCGCGGTGGACAGGAAGACCAGCCGAACACGGCGCGGCTGCACTCGTTCAGTGATGCGATGTTCTTCCCCGATACCCTGAAAGGCTGGGTGATTGAGGGCAAAAATATCGATGCCTTGGTTATCCAGTCAATGGATGGCAGCGTTTGCTTGTCACTGCACAAGGATAAGGCTGTACTGGACACGCCTAAATTTGAAGTTAACGCACCTGAAACGATATTCACCGGCAATGTCATGATTAATGGCAACTATGCGGTCAATGGTAACAGTGATTCTTATGGCGGCACGATGCACCATAACGGACGCAATATCGGTGATACCCACCAACACAGTGGTGTTCACACCGGTGAGGGTCATACAGGAGTACCGTTATGATCACTTTTGCGGTGGATGCCAATAACGATTTGGTGCTGGGTGATGATGGCAACCTGTCACTGTGTAAAAACGCACAAGCGGTCAGGAATCTCTGCGTCCATTATGCTCGTGCTCTGCGCGGGGAAATGCTGCATAAAGTGGATAAAGGTTTGCCGTACTGGAAAACCGTGTTTGGTCGGCAGGCTGATATCCCGATGTTTGAAGCGGCATTCCGAGAACGCATGCACGAAGTGGTGGGTGTGGAAGAGGTAGTTTCGTTTGAAGCCACGATTGCAGATAACTCATTGCGTTATCTCGCCACTATCCGCTCTATTTACGGGAGTTTTACCTTCAATGGCTGATTATCACTACATTACCCGGCAGGGCGTGGTTGTGCCGGATACGGCAGAGCTACGCAGCGGGGTGGAAAATGACTTTTACGCCGCATTCGGGCAGGACATCGATCTGTCACCGGAAACTCCGCAAGGGGTGCTGGTGACGATGGAGATTGAGAACCGTGATGCCATGGTGCGTAACAATGCCGAACTCGCCAACCAGATAAACCCGGACATTGCCGGTGGACTCTTTTTAGATGCGATCTGGGCACTGATGGGGGGCGGGCGTTTTTCCGCCACACGGTCATATCTCAGTAACGTAGAATTTAGCGGCGTACCTGATACGGTGATCCCGAAAGGGTCACAGGCGGAATCGGTGACCGGCGCTCGATTTGAAACGATCAGTACTCTGATTATCGGCAAGAACGGCAAAACCACCGATGATATGCGGGCGGTTGAACCGGGTAGTATCGAATGCAAAGCCGGACACCTTGAGCGTGTGGCCAGTTCGATTCTGGGCTGGGAGACTGTCAAAAATCCGACTCATGCCGTTGTCGGGCGTGAAGCTGAATCGGATATCAGTGCAAGACGCCGCCGTAAACAGACACTGGCCAAAAATACCGTCAGCGTGGGCGAAGCGATCACGTCTTCCCTGTACGAATTGGAAGGGGTGAACTCGCTTTCTTACCGGGAAAATGCGACCGCACAGATACTCACCCTTGATGGTATTAAACTGTTACCCCACAGCGTCTATGTCTGCGTAGAGGGCGGCGATCGGGAAGCGATTGCTCGTGCGTTATTGCGTACCAAAACCATCGGTGCAGCTTATAACGGACAGGAAGTGGTGATTGTCACCGAACGGGTGAGCGGGCAGGAATATGAAATCCGCTTTGACCGCCCGACCGAGAAAATCATCTTCTGCCGCGTCACGGTAAAAAAATCCACGATGGACGCTCAAAGTCTGATCCCGGCTGCTATTGAGCAATGGGTACGAGGAGAACTGGACGGTGATAGCGGTCTGGTCGTCGGGCGGGAAGTGTCACCGTTTGAAATTTCCGCCGCTATTAACAGCATCGAACCGCGACTGTTTATCACCAAAGTGGAGTTGTCCACCGATGGCCAGAACTGGTTAATGGGGACAATCCCCATCAAACTCAACGAAGTGGCCCGATTGCATCGCGGCTCCGTGCAGGTGGTGGTCACATGAAAATACAATCATTTGATTTTCATTCTGATCTGCTGCGCGCCATCCTCTGGCAGTACGAAAACGCCCCGAAACTCAACACACTGGCGTACCGCAAAGCCGCCTATTTTGAGCAAAGCAATGTGGCGTTCTGGCGCAATTGGTATCGGGATGTGTTCAATATCGATACCGCCAATGATTTCGGGCTGGCGGTCTGGGCGCGCATTCTGGATGTGTCACTGGGAATTGATGTGGCCCCCAGTGATAAAACTAAAATCGGTGTGGGCTTTGGTAAGAAACGTAATTTTAAGGGCAACTTCCGGCGTAACAGTGATTACACCCTGCAACTGACCACTGGGCAAAAGCGGCTGATTATCCGCATGCGCTACTTCAATCTGACGCAAAGTCCGACAGTAGTTAACATCAATACCTTTTTAGAACGTTTTTTCTGGCGTGATGACAGCAAGGTCTTTGTGCTCGATCCGCTGGATATGACTTATATATATTACGTTTTTAACTTCAATCCTGATGAGCAGTTACGGGTCTTACTGGAAAACTTTGACCTGATGCCCCGCCCTTCCGGTGTTGGCGTCAAATTCCGTGTCGTCACGAAAAAAGCCTTTGGCTTTGGCAAAAAACACACCAACTACTTAAGCAGTAACTTCGGAGCTTAATTCCATGACTAAAATCTTTAAAACCCCCTTTGCCGCGCAAGGGGACAGGGTCGCTATACCTAATGAAGTCCAAGCAGACGGTGCAGTCTCCTACACGCAAGGTTACGGCTATGATTACGAGCGTGACCAGAACACCGATCCGGCAGCGAAAGATATTGAACGTGAGAAGATGAACGGGATTTTCCACGATATCACCGAAGCTGTCGGCGAAATACAAACCTTCGGCGCAGCGCAATGGTCCATTGAGGCGTTGCCTTATCCGCTGCGGGCACAGGTGTATTACAAGCAAAAGCTCTGGCAATCCCGTATTGAGAACAACAAAGAAGAACCCGCAACCGGTAATGGTTGGCTCGAACTGAAAGCTGACCTGACAGCGAGCGATGTAGGCGCATACAACAAAGAAGAAGCCAACCAGCGCTTTCAGCCATTGGGGAACTACACGCCTGCCGGTTATAGCTACGGTAAAGAAGAGTCTGATAATCGTTTTCAACCGAAGGGCAACTATCAACCTGCCGGGAATTATACGCTGAAAGGGGAGAGTTACACCAAGCCGGAATCTGATGCTAAATATCAGCAGATGGGAAATTATCAACTTGCTGGTGACTATGCAACAAATTCAGCATTAAGTAGTGGATTAGGGCAAAAGCTAGATAAATCCATTGTTGCTCAAGCTACAGGAGGTTCAACAACAGCGATTATGAGCCAGAATGCTGTGACTCAGGCACTTAAAAATGCAGTAAATATTGATACAATTTATCCTGTTGGTGTTGTTATTTGGTTTGCGCAGAATAAAAACCCAAATAATTTATTTCCCGAAACTAAATGGGCTTATATTGGTGAGAATAAAACCATTCGATTAGCTGCTCCTAGTGACTCCGATGTACTGTCGACAGGTGGTAGTGATTCAATGACTTTGACTGTGGCACAAATGCCGCCTCATAGTCATTCATTTTCTGCGAATACTAGCAGTTTTGATTATGGCGCAAGGTCGGCTACAACTAGCACTGCAGGTGGGCATAATCATCAACTTTGGTCGGATAGAACATGGGAAACACTGGGGTCACCTGTTGGGTTAAGTCACAATAATTCATATTTAGGCGTAACAGGAGCTACACATGGTGACGCTCCTCCCGGATATTTATTGAATACTGGCTCAAACAGGCAGTTGATATCTGACAGTGGCAATCACAATCACACAATTTCAATAGGTATAGGTGCACATAGTCATTCAGTTAATGGAAACACATCAAATGCAGGGAGTGGTTCTAGCATTAATATCACAAATTCTTACATTAAGTTAATGGGCTGGTATCGGCTCTCTTGATAACTAGGGTGTTTTTTGGGATATCACAGATGTAATTGCTTAGAGTATTAATATTAATAAATAACATTGCATCTATACTCTGATAATAACATTATATTTTCCTTATAATATGATTTATATAAAAACTTCATGTAATCTTTCATAAATAATTAGTCATTAAATAAACTTTGTTAACTCCTTTCTTTATGTAACGTGTCATTACTATGATATAAAATGTGAACTAATATACATAGTTAAGCTATTCATTGAATATTTCCAAAATAAACACTTCCGTATTGATAAACCTAATTTGATGTTTACAGGCGGAGACGTGCCTACCGCCTTCATATTACTTAGCAATGTACTTTGTTGATTAAATGAGGGTTATATATGAATACTCAAGATAATAAACCTGATAAGGCGACGAAAAAAGATAATGTACGTCCTGATACTACAATCAGGGAAAAACAAACTGTCACACTAAATCAAGCTGAAAACAGTGTCAGTAATATCTTTGGCTTTGGCTACTCACATGCCAATTTTTTTAACAGCCATTTCGGAGCCTAATCTCATGACAAAAACATTTAAAGTTCCCTTTGCAGCTCAGGGAGATAGAGTTTCTATTCCTGATGAGCCTCGAGAAGATGGTACTGTTTCATATGCTCAAGGTTATGGTAGTGGATATGGGCTTGATCCAAACGAAGATCCTACTGCAATGAATATCGAACGTGAAAAGATGAACGGTATTTTCCACGATATCACTGAAGCCGTTGGGGAAATGCAAGCCTTTGGTGCAGCACAATGGAGCAGTGATGCACAACCTTATTTTTTGCGTGGGTTGGTCTACCATAAACAAAAGCTCTGGCAATCACGCATTGAGAACAACAAGGAAGAACCAAAAGCAGGCAATGCTTGGGTAGAATTAAAAGCTGATCTGACTGCTGATGAGGTGGGGGCTTATAGCAAAGAAGAATCGGATGCCCGTTTTCAGGTAAAAGGTGATTATGCAACAAATGCCTCGTTGAGTGGAAAACTGGATAAATCAGCTATTGCGCAGACTACAGGACAAAGCACTAATCAGATAATGAGCCAAAAAGCAGTCACTGAGGCGCTGTCTCATGCGGTGTCTATCGATGTATTATATCCCGTTGGTATCATTTTATGGTTTGCACAAAATAAGAATCCTAATCACTTATTTCCCGGTACTACATGGAAATATATTGGCGAGCATAGAACAGTCCGTTTAGCTGCAGCTAGCGGGTCTGATGTTC
Source organism: Xenorhabdus sp. PB30.3 (assembly GCF_963895965.1). Classification (NCBI taxonomy): domain Bacteria; kingdom Pseudomonadati; phylum Pseudomonadota; class Gammaproteobacteria; order Enterobacterales; family Morganellaceae; genus Xenorhabdus; species Xenorhabdus sp. PB30.3. The sequence continues at coordinate 23,454 of NZ_CAWQMW010000164.1, forward strand.
TATCAACAGGTGGTAATGACTCAGTAACTTTGACTGTTGCACAGATGCCTGCACATGAGCATCAGTTTTCAGCAAATACCAGTAATTTTGATTATGGAACTAAGTATGGTTCAACTGGCACTAGTGGTTGGCATAATCATCAACTTTGGTCCGATAGAACAGCCACATGGGGAGGGGATCCTGTAGGATTAGGAAATGCTGATTATTATTTAGGTGTAACAGGAGCTGCACATGGAGAAGGTAGCCCTGGTTATATGACCTATGCAGGTACAGGAGCTCAATTGATATCCAGTGGAGGTAGTCACAGCCATTCTTTTGCAATAGGCATAGGAGCACATAGCCATTCAGTCAGTGGAAATACATCATCTGCAGGTAAAGGTTCTAGCTTTAGTGTTACTAACGCTTACGTTAAGTTGATGGGTTGGTATCGTACTGCATAATTGATATGGAAAGAAAACGATTGACTGATATTTTATTGTTATCATTATACATTTTACTAAAAATTGTCCTATCCTATAGTAAAGTCAATCGTTTTCATTTTTCTGAAAGGATATCAATGTGGATCTGAAAGTTATAATTAAAAATAAATTATGTATTTTTGATGCAAAAAATAAAAATAATATATTTCATGTGGCGTTTGCTGTTGATGAAAATTACATGAAACCAGCAGGAGTAACTATTTCA
>NZ_CAWQMW010000165.1:0-24046 GCF_963895965.1 Xenorhabdus sp. PB30.3
GGGTAGCATGGGGGCCAGCGCATTGTCTTCGGCGGGGGGTAGCCTGTCTTCGGTGGGCTCTGGCACCACCATAACGCCGGATGTCTGGAAGAGTCCCATCATGAATGCGAAAGGCGGCGTTTATCAATCGACGGATTTAAGTCAGTACAGCGGGCAGGTGGTCAGTCAACCGACGCTGTTTGCGTTCGCCAAAGGGGGCGGAGTGATGGGGGAAGCCGGCCCGGAAGCGATCTTGCCCTTAAAACGCGGTGCTGACGGTAAGCTGGGGGTTCAGGCCACCGGCAGTACGGGCCACCAAACCTTTAATTCCGTTCATATTGTTATCCATGCCGAGGGGACGCATGACACGAAAACATCCCGTGGTGCCGAGTCTGCGGGTCAGGATATTGCGAAATTTGTTGATCAGCGCTTCAAATTTTTACTGCATAAAAGTCTGAGTCAGGGTGGTGAACTCAGCGCGGCGATTAAAGGAGGACGATAATGATAAAAACCTTTGATTTTCCTGTCAGGGTGGGCGCGAGTGGCGAGTTTGAGCCGGTTGTACGTACTGTTCAATTCGGTGATGGTTATCAGCAGACCTCCGGCAATGGGATCAACGCGCAGCGCGAAAATTGGCCGGTGTCTTTTGTCGGGACGTTGTCTGATATCCAGCCGATTATCGCTTTTTTGCGTGAGCATCAGGGCTGGCGCGCATTTAAATGGCGTAATCCGCTCTCTGAACCGGGATTGTATCAGGCCGGAAAATTCACTGTTCAGGCTAATGGCGCTTATTTCACGCTCTCTGTGACCTTCACCCGTATCTATCATCCGTAAGAGATCTCATCATGACCCTGAATGCAACACTTCAGCGGCTTGAGCCGGGAAGTAAAATTGTCTTATTGACTGTCGATGGTTCGGTATTTGGCGGACCTGTCTTGTACTTTCACCATCATCCTATCCCGTATACCGAGGCTGAGCTGGAAAATAGCGGGAACTTACCGGTGAAATCGCTTTGGTGGCAGGGTGTAGAATATAAACCGTGGCCCGTCAGTATCGAAGGGCTGGAAGTGACCAGTGATGGAAGGGCGGTAACGCCGACTCTCAATGTGGCCAATCTGGACGGCACGCTCAGTGCATTGTGTCTGGCGTATCAAAACATGGTGCAGGCGCGTGTCACGATCCGCATGACCTTTGCCCATTATCTGGATGCGCGTAATTTCCCTGATGGCAACCCGCAAGCCGATCCGAAACAGGAAAAAATCGATGTTTTCTACATCGACAGCAAAACGCAGGAAGATAACGAAAGCATCCAGTTTTCGCTCTCTTCTCCTGCCGATTTACAGGGAATTAAAATTCCGACCCGGCAAATTCACAGCCTGTGTACATGGTGCATTCGCGGACAGTATCGCCAGTCACCGTGTGGCTATACCGGCACCCGTTATTTTACTGAACGGGGCAAACCGACCAATGATCCGGCCTCGGATGCCTGTGGAGGGTTAATGAGTGACTGTAAAAAACGTTTTGGAGATACAGCGCAATTGCCCTTTGGCGGGTTTCCCGGCTCGGCATTGCTGAGGCGCTAACCATGACAATACTGAGAAAAGCGACCACCCGTGCCATGATGGCACATGCCCAAGCTGCCTACCCGAATGAGTGTTGCGGGGTAATTATTCAGCAGCACCGCCGACAGCGTTATCTTCCCAGTCGCAATACCGCCTCGTCACCCACTGAACAGTTCTGTATTCACCCGGAGGATTACGCGGCTGCCGAAGATCAGGGCGAGATTATTGCCATTGTTCACAGTCACCCCGATGCGACGACACTGCCGAGCCCGTTGGATATCGCCCAGTGTGATCTGTCACAAACGCCATGGGTGATTGTTTCATGGCCGGAAGGGGATATTCGTACCCTGATGCCCCTGTCCGGCATTAAGCCCTTAGTAGGACGCCCGTTTGTACACGGCATTTGGGATTGTTATGCCATCGTGCGTGATTGGTACAAACTGGAACGTACGCTTGAACTCCCTGATTTTGACCGTACCGATGGCTGGTGGACTCGGGGCGAAAATCTGTATATGAAACAGTATGCCGCTGCCGGCTTTGTCGCCTGTCGCGGTGAATTACAGGCAGGGGATGTGATCATTATGCAGGTACAGGCGAATGAACCTAACCATGCCGGGGTTTATCTGGGTGATGGCCTGATGTTGCACCACCTGTACGGGCAGCTCAGTAAGCGAGAACCCTATCATGGCTACTGGCAGGAACGCACAATAATCGTATTGAGGTATAAAAGTTTTATGATTAATTAGCCTATTATGGATAATCTTAAGATGTTTTAATTACAAGGATTGATTAGTATGAAAAAAATAGCTGTAGTGGCAATGATTTTTAATCTCGTAGGCTGCGCAACCACTCCAATTTCCAATGAAGCAGCAAAACTAGTGCCAGAAAAGCAGATAATACAGCATGATTTATTGGTCAAAAAAGAAGGAACAGGCAAGGTTATAATCAAAAGAGATTCAGGTCTTTTAGGAAGCCCCTGTTCATCCCGAATTTATGTTGATGGGAAAGAAATTGCCCGCTTAGAACCAAAACAGAAAATAGAAATATATCCCGAGATAGGTAGTCATATTTTTAGCGCACAACCAGAAGGGATATGTGTTGGTGGTATGAGCGAGCAGGAAGGTAAAGTTACAGAAGGTAGGACATTGATATATCGGATCGGATATGGTTCAAGTGGTGATTACGGTATTTATCCAACTGCTTTTTAATGAAATAGAGCACCATTTGTCACCCGCTTCGGCGGGTTTTTTATTGGAGTAACTGCATGAATAACCTAAGAACTATTCGATTATACGGTGTGCTCGGTACCCGCTTCGGTCGGGTACATAATCTGGCTGTCTCTACCCCGCAGGAAGCGATCCGGGCATTATCCGTGCGGATGAAAGGATTTGAACGCTTTCTGCTGACTGCCAAAGAGCAGGGGCTGACCTTTGCCGTGTTTAACGGAAAACGCAATATCAGCCGGGAAGAACTGGTGTTTTCCGGGCAGGACGATATCCGCATTGCTCCCATTATTATCGGCAGTAAAAATGCCGGTGTCTTTCAGACTATTCTGGGCGCAGTCATGGTGGTGGCCGGCGCGTTCTTGTGGGCAACGCCGTTTGGTGCGCCGATGGTCATGTCCGGGGTGGGCATGATGCTGGGTGGCGTGGTGCAGATGCTCTCACCGATGCCGGGCGGACTGGCCCGGCGCGAAGATCCCGACAACAAGCCCTCCTATGCGTTCGGGGGACCGGTGAATACGGTTGCGCAGGGCAATCCCGTGCCCATTGGTTACGGCAGACGCCGTATCGGCGGTGCCATCATTTCAGCGGGTATCTATGCTGAAGACCAACAATAACGCGCTGAGGATGAGGTATGGAAAAGCAACCTATTCAGGGTAATAAAGGCGGCAGACAGCAGCCGCGCACGCCGGTGGAAGCGCCGGACTCCCTGCAATCCACGGCCTATACCAAGATCCTCCTTGCCCTCGGTGAAGGTGAATTTGCGGGAGAACTGAATGGTCAGCGGATTTTTCTGGATAACACACCTCTTGTTGGTGCTGACGGCAAACCTAATTTTGAAGGCGTTAAATGGGAATTTCGTCCCGGCACGCCCCATCAGGCGTATATCCCCGGGATGCCGGCGATTGAAAATGCCCGAACGGTGAGTGCTGAACTGGTCAATTCGTGGGTCACGACGGTCACCAATACCCAATTGTCAGCTGTTCGCCTGCGGTTATCGTGGCCCCAGTTGCAGAGGCAAAAGGATAACGGGGACACGGTGGGCTATCGCATTGACTATGCCATTGATCTTGCTACTGATGGCGGCGCTTTCAAGGAAATCCTGAAAACGGCTGTAGACGGCAAAACCACCACCAAATACGAACGTTCCCACCGGGTGGATTTACCCGCTGCTTATTCGGGCTGGCAGGTGCGCCTTCGGCGGCTGACACCCAAACAGAACAGTAACCGGATCGCGGATGCCATGATGGTGGAAGCTATTACTGAGGTGATTGATGCCAAATTAAGCTACCCGGAAACAGCCCTGTTATTTGTTCAGTTTGATGCCAAACAGTTCCGCAATATCCCGCAAATCACCTGTGAACCGAAGATGCGCATTATCCGAGTGCCCGCCAATTATAACCCGGATAGCCGCCGCTATTATGGCAGTTGGGACGGCACCTTCAAATGGGCATGGAGCGACAATCCGGCCTGGGTGCTGTATGACCTGATGATCAATGACCGATTCAGTATCGGCACCCGGGTGAAAGAGGAAAACCTGACGCTGGCAAAATGGGATCTGTACACCATCGCGCAATATTGTGATCAGATGGTGTCGGATGGTGAAGGTGGCGAAGAACCCCGTTTTACCTGCAATGTGTATATTCAGTCACAGGAAGATGCCTGGGCGGTGTTACGTGATATTGCGGGGATCTTCCGGGGGATGACGTTCTGGGCCAATAATAACATGAACGTGCTGGCGGATATGCCCCGTGACAGGGATTATCTCTTTACGGGGGCCAATGTGCGTGATGGAAAATTCACCTATGCCAGTGCCAGCGAGAAAACCCATTATTCTACGGCGATGGTGAGTTGGTCTGATCCGAAGAACGGCTATCAGGATGCGATTGAGCCGGTGTTTGAACATCGCCTGATACGCCGCTATGGTATTCGACAGGCTGACATTACCGCCATCGGTTGTACCCGCCAGAGTGAAGCCATCCGGCGTGGAAAATGGGTGCTGCATACCAACGAACATGACCGAACCGTCACCTTCACCGTCGGACTGGAGGGGCACATTCCTCTGCCGGGTTACCTTATCGGCGTGTCGGATAACCTGCTGTCAGGGCCGGGAATGAGCGGGCGTATTCAGGCTGTGACGAGGCGATATATGCTCACGTTGGATCGGGTGCCATCAGCAAAATCGGGGGACTGGTTGGTCGTCAACCTACCCTCCGGTAAAACAGGAAAGGATCTCATTACCGCAATCAACGGACAGGACGTTTCCGTGAGTAGCGGTGGCTATGCTTATTCAGATCTCCCGGAGGCGGGGGCCGTCTGGTCCATTGAATCCAGCTATAGCGTGGAACACCCTTTCCGAGTGATGGGTATCAAAGCAGGGGAAGACGGTGTCTCGTTTGAGATTACGGCAGTTGAGCATAACCCAGACAAGTATGCGCTTATCGACAGGAACACCCGTATTGACGAACGCCCCGTGGCTACTCTTCCACCCCGTGTTCAGCCGGCCCCGAAAAATATCCGCATCGACAGTGATTATTCGATTAATCAGGGCATTATCACCACCACGTTGCAAATCACATGGGATGCCGCCGACAGTGCCGTGGCCTATGACGTCGAATGGCGTAAAGACAATGGCAACTGGATAACGGCACCCCAGACAACCGCCCGGCGTCTTGAGGTACCGAACGTCGATGAAGGACGCTATCAGGCGCGAGTCAGGGCGATGAATGCCGCGGCAATCTCCAGTATTTGGACGACCACACGGGATACCCTGCTGGAAAGACACACAAGGCCGCCATCGGAACCGCAGTTTCTCCAAACCACGCCGCTACTTTTTGGTATTCGGTTGGATTGGGCTTTTGTCAAGTCAACAAATGTCCTGCTGAAAACGGAAATTTGCTACAACAAAAGTGGAGAAGAGGATGACACGTTGCAGTTCGCTGATATTGCCTATCCGCAGCGCACCTACACGTTGCAAGGGCTGGCAGCGGGGGAGAAATTTTACTTTCGGGCACGGCTGGTGGATAAATCAGGTCATGCTTCAGCGTGGACGTCGCTGGTCAGTGGTCACGCCTCCACCGATACCCGCTGGATAGTGGAGGCCAGTCGGGCTCATTTTCTGGATGCAAAAACCGGTCGGAGCTTACAGGAACAACTTGCTGAACAGGCCAGAGTCGATGCGCGTTACAAGCAATCGGCTGCGGAAAATGCGCAGGCCATTGAGAAATTGCATAACATGCTGAAAGATCTTCAGCAACGCACACGATAATCCGCTAACAAATAGTTTCTGGCCACCATTATAGACTCGATTCCCACGGATTGAGGATTGTTACTCCTGAGGCTTGAAAATCGGCTACATTACGCGTGACTATCGTCATACCATGCACAAGTGCTGTTGCTGCAATCAGCGCATCACGCTCGCTGCATCTGTCTGGTACGTGCAATCGGGCGCAGCGTTGTGCTACGGCTGTATCGACAGGCAAGGTTCGTTCAGAGAACTCCGGTAAGACATGTTGTTCCAGCCACGCCCGCAGTATCGTCCCCTGTGTGGCATCCTTACGCTCAATCAATAAAATGCCAAGTTCTAATTCCATAATGGTGATGGCGGAGACAAAGAGATCGGCGGCATCAACTTTTTCAGCCCATGCCGCTACGTTAGGATCAGCCTTCCCAGCCCGAATTTTGCGTAGCTCGGACACGACATTGGTATCAAGTACATACATCATGAGAAATCAGCCGGACGAGTGCCGATAGTCACGGGCTGGGGTTCAAACTCAATGTCTGCAACGCCCGGCATCGCCAGCGAATCGGCAATGTTGCGATGCTGCTTTGTCAGCAGACGGTATTCTTCGATGCTCAACAGCACATGCGCAGGCTTGCCGCGATCGGTGATGAATACCGGGCCGTTTTTGGTTGCTTTCTTCGCACGGGTCACATCCTGATTCAGCTCCCGGCTGGAGAGCGTTGTAATAGTCATGGTTGTAGCTCCTACTTAAATTCACTATATAGGTACATTACTACATTATGAATAATAGTGCAAAGTTTGTTCGCTTTGCCATTTTCCCAAATGGTGGCGGGTTATACGGCTGTTGGTTTTACCACTCTTTGATGCCCGGTATAAGGCAGCTATTCCGAGCCGATAGTCAATAGAAATGGAATACATTTGTTGTCGTTATTTTGCGAGCCGCTTTGTAAAGGTCATTTTTGTCAGTGGCATGTTATTTGGGCGGGGGATAGAGTGGCGGTGAAAATTTAAACGCGGTTTTAACGTGCTGGAAACACGCTAAAACCGCTAACCACAACAACTACAGGATTAGTTATTATGGCTGACACGCATTCTACTGCAGGCACTCGCATTTACAAAATTTCCCAACCGGAACGTTATCAGAAAGTGGTTTACCGCCCCAATGGGATGAACCGCTCGATCCCTGCCATCAATTTAAGCGGAAAATGGTTGCTGGAAGCTGGATTTTCCATCAATGATCCTTTAAAAATCAGAGTAATGCCCGGTTGTCTGATCATCACGACTCAGAATTTTCATGAACTGTGGCACTGCTTAAAAAGCCTAAATGAAGGCGAATGGGATGATATCGCCGTGGCACACTGGCTACGGCAATTCCCCGGAAAATTAAATAAAAAGCTGCCGAAATAAACGCATAATGCTATGTTTTATCAACTAAAACACAGTATTGAACGCGACTGCGTAAGCTGTGCTTTGCACTTAAAATGGCAAAAATTTTCTTTTACGAAGCCGCTCGCATTTTATTTTATGAATCAACAAAGAAGGAATCTATGGAGCTTAGATTTTCTACTGAAAACGCTGAAAAACCGGAATGTGTATTACGTGGTGATGATATGCAGCAGATGGGATTTACGCCCAATACTTTGTTTGATATCCAGCAATATCACAACGGATTGATATTGACATTGGCGAAGCCGGACGATGATCCAGCAGCCCTGTTCCGCGCTGTGGAAAATGATCCGAAGCAGGGCATTGATTGGGTGCGTGATAGTGGCGAACTGTATCTGGCGGGCGATTGGTTAACCGAAACCGGTTTGTTGGATAAACCTGTTCAAGTTGCTTTCGGTTACGGCAAAATTATGTTGATGACAGAGTCTGACCTGCCTGAATCGTGTAAGACATTTTAATTTGCTGATTGTATTTATGTGTTAACTATGGTTGACACATCGTATTGTTTATATACAATAATGATATTCGCTTTAGAGGTGAGCATGATAACCATTGAAAGGACTCAATATTTTGAAAAATGGTTCAAATCCTTAAAAGACCGGATAGCCAAAGCCAAGATCTTAATCCGAGTTGAAAGAATGGAAGAGGGCAATTTTGGTGATGTTGAACCTGTGGGAGGTGGGGGTTTCGGAACTCAGAATAGATTACGGGCAAGGCTATCGTGTCTACTTTGCTAATAAAAATAATAAAATCATATTATTGCTCTGTGGTGGAGATAAAAGCAGCTAGCAGGCAGATATAAAGAAAGCCAAACAACTTGCGAAAGAATGGGGATTTTAAAATGAAAACAGCGCCAAAAAAATTCGATGTTGTGGAGTTTTTAGAAACAGAAGAAGATATTCAGGCATACTTAAATGCCGCAATCGAAGAAAACGATACAAAATATTTATTTAAGGCGTTAGGCAACATTGCCAGAATAAAAAATATCAGCCAACTTTCTAAAGAATCAGGAATAAGCCGAGAGGGTATATATAAGGCGTTATCCGGCGAAGGTAATCCATCGTTTAATACGGTATACAAAATATCAAAAGCACTGGGTTTGAAACTGCATTTCACTGGAACTTAAGCAACTCTCTTTTTTACACTAAAAACTGTCAATTATCCGACATTCTGCACTGAATTTTCATTTTTAATTAAAATTCAACATCCATGTAACATTATATAATTTGTTAAAATTAAATATATAAATACGGAGTGTTATATTTAATATTATTTAGAGTGAACAGTTGTCTAATAATAAATCAAGTCGTGATAAAGTAAAAAAACAGAAACTACTTTTAACACGACTTGTAACCTATGCTAAATAAGCTTATCAATTTAAAAATTAACGTGATATTACTTAGACTTTTCCTTCTTGAAGAGGTTTGTTTTTTTCTCCTCCCCACGGGTCATCTAACATATATTTAGTATCAACCTTAATTTCAGATGGGACAAAAGTTAATTTATAAAAAACTTCATCTCCTTCACATACTTCATAGTATAAGCTATAAAGCGTTTCTTTAAGGTCTAAATCAATCTTAAATTTTTCAGTAGCTGACGCTATCTCCAGTTTATTTTTATCTGTAACATAAAAAGGAACAACCATACACCGCTGAACCAGAGGGTCCATATTAAAATTTTCTTCCAAAGTTAAGTGTATATTCGTGCCAAAAGCGTCATCTGGTAAAGGATCGAATACAACATAATCTTTGTGGAGAATAGCTCCTTGTTTTATGTTTTCACCTCCCCACTGACATAGCTTTTCATCAAATGGTCTTGAGCGAACCTGAATTTGGTTATGTGATATCAATAAATCGACTACTTGTGTATTACTTTTCATTCTATTACCTTAATTTTAATGTAAATAAAATTATTAATTATCGAATATTCATCACGATAAGAATAAGAAAACCCGAAAAAGTAAGGAATTTTTACGGCTTTAAATACCAATTTATTATCTGGTTTTTTTCACTGATTCTATCCATTGATGAAAGCATTTCCTCTGTTCATCAGGAGAAACCGCAACATCTTTATCTTCAAAGTCAAAAGTGCCGACTAAATCCTCACGAGTTGCTTCTTTTCCTAAAGTATGCTCATAAGCGGCCATACCTAAAGCCATATCTCTAGCCATACCAGATGGATAGACATTTATTTTTGCTCCTTTGCAAAGGAAAATAACATCTTTCAATTCTTTTCTTAGTTTGGCAAAGCAAGCAAAAAAATCTAAACCAGAAAATTCTCCTTGGTAGATATCGGTAATAGAAATTCTCAAAAAACACTCTCTTTTTGCAGTAGAAATTAGAGATAATTTTGCATTTTCTTTTTTGCTGTTCATTATCACTTTAATTTCAGTTCTTCGTTCCTTCATTTTTTTTCCATATCAATTGAAATTTTAAATACTGTAACCTATAAACACTATGGAATATATGCTACAAAATGATAAAGCTAAAACACTGGCTGCGATGACACCCAAATTATCTGGTAGTAGTACCAACGCCAGCAAGGATCATTCAGTGAAATTAAGCTAAGGATAGAAGACTTGATTGGTGACTATAAAAACTGCTAACTAAAAGCAGGGAGTGAACCTGCTATTAAAAGAATAAGGTTGTAAGATTAAGGAATCTTTCCAGCTTATTTTTAAATGGTAATAAATTCTATATTATTAGGTGGAAAACTATCAGGAAATGACATGCACTTGAGATTTTTGGATAAAATACCTTCTAAAAAATCAGTGAAGTTTTCTTGCCTATATTCAACTTCTGGTGCCCTTGCAGCAATAATGGCTACACTCCATAGCTCACAATTATCTGATGATGCAACCCAAAAGATATAATCACCATTTTCAGTAATGCCTATAGGAAGTAATCCGTTATTATTAGGATGAAAAATAAACGGATAGTAATCTGGATCAGATTCAACAAGAGAAGTAAAATCCTCAATAATCCATTCCTTCTGCATGAAAAAATTCAGATCATCATCTTCGCTAAATGGGTTAAAAATAGTGATGAAATCGGCAACTCTGCCTGTACCATATAGAGTGATAAAATCCTTATAATCTTTAGGGAAAGAATGTAGATCATCTATCAGTGGCCATTTTTTATCCTGACCATTCTCATTTGGATGGATAGGCAAGGGTAATATATTATTTAAACTTCTCATGTTCATTATTTATACTCCCGGATAATTAAGAACTATTACATATTCATAGAATCAACCTGAGTACTCTATCCTAAATAAGATTGATATTCTTCTTCAATAGTTGAGGTGAATATAGGCACGTATTAATAAAATTAAGATAGGAGCTGAGTAGCTTTATCCTGTAGCTCGATTCCTATATCTTCAATTTCATTTAGCATTTTTTCATAATACATCCCCTCTCTAAACGAAAATGCACCATACACATCCACGAAAGCAAGAGCTAGTTTCTTAGGTATTTCTGTTTTCTCGTGATAGAAATCAATTAAAAAATCTAAAGCGTGATAAAGTGTCTCTATTTCATTCATAGAAAAAGAACTCTTTGTTCTTAGCCTTACAGGTATAGAATTTTCACCTAATAATTTATCAAATACTATATTTTTAGCTATATCTTCATTCATTGATGTCATACCATTGCCAACATTTGGTTATTTTATCTGGAAGTCTTCTACATTCTACTCATATTTCTTTAGAGAATGCAGTATAACTTTCTGCTAATTCAATTAATTATTCATACTAACCATTAGTTACATTAATGCTAAATACAGTGACTTGGCAATTTTCACATGTAGTTTTAGCCGCACCAAACTCCATCAGTACAGTATTGAACTAATGTGAGGACGAATGAGGATTATCAGGTGGGGTGATGATAAAAAGCCGGGAGGTCATTCGGATCTTTCCGGCTGTTTTTCAAGCTACTTAGCTATGACAAGTATTCGTTAATTTCGGCTTCAATACATGCACTGAATGTTTTTTCTATGTCAATTACTTCTTGACATTCTGTATAACAATATATTTCAGAATCTTCATTATTTCTATCTGTAAATAATAATGATGTATATCCTTGGTGCATCAAGAAAGCAAACATATCTGCAGGTGGTGCTATGTTGTATTGATGCATAAGAGCCAAAGTCTCCTCATTAATTTCATCTAGCTCAGCATAACATATTGATGTTCCTGCTTTGAAATCACCCGCATCTACTCCCATGAATTTTAAATATATTTTATAAAACTCTGGTAATTTTCCATATTTTTTTTCTAATACATTAAATTGATTATCATCACAACCAATAATTGAAAAACCTCTTTTCCTTAAAATACAGGAAAAATTCGTTACTAATTGAATGTATTCATCTTTATTCATCAACTAATCTCACTTGTTTTTATGTTTACTATTACAATTGAATGCATAGTTTCGCATTGTTTAATAAAACATTAGCATGATTTAAATATTGGCAATTCGGAGTAAAGATTAATAGTTAATCAAACAACAAAACCAGCATTAGCAAAAATAGCTCAGTGAAATTAAGCCGCGAATGCGGGAACTGATAGGCGACTACAAAAGCCGCTAAGGGCAGGTAATGAACTGCTCTTAAAAAATAAAGCCGGAAGATCACAGGGATCTTTCCGGTATTTATTTAGTTAATTGCTAATGGAGGTGAATAATGTTCCATAATATATACATCATTCACATCACATTCTGGATAAATCCACTTACTCCAATTACATATTACCCATTCTTTCTTTAAAGCTACTTTATCTATATGTTCACTCTCATTGGGTAATTGAATTAATAATAATCCTGCTTTATGCCCAGTAGATACAACAAGTCCATGACGAGAATAGTCATCGGGAATATTCACCACTAAAAGATCCACAAAATCTTCATATGGCCAGACAGCAGGGAATCTGAATACACATCCTCTAGATATACTGTCAGATTTATAATCAACAAGTTTTATCATAATTATTTTACCTTTAAATCATGTCCGCCACTTTTATCAATACTATTAGGGATATCATTTAATTTCATATCTACTTCACCTAAATGATTTCCTCGTTTTTGAGCAACTTTTTCAAATCGGCCATGTTGTGTATCAACAGAATAATAATATTTATTATCCTGATATATTATTCTTCCTTTATTTAATTTCTCGATGTTTTTGGCTCTTTTCCAGTTGTTTTCTTTGGCTACACTTTCTGCCATTTCTCTTACTACCGGAACTCTTTCTTGTACAGGTAAGCGAACAAGGCCTTTTTCAAACTCTGCAACTGTTTGACCATTAGGTAAAGTAGGACATTTTTCCAGCCCGAAAGGGTCAACAAAATTGACCGGATTATTCACATAGCCGTAAGGATTAAATCCGCCCAGCAGCCCGATGGGGTCTGGCGAGATATATTGCCCCGTCTGCGGCGAATAATACCGGAAACGATTATAGTATAACCCGCTTTCCTCATCCTCATACTGGCCCATAAACCGTAGATTACAGTTTACATGATAATCTGGGTTATTGGAGGCGATAACCTGAAAGCGATCTACTTGCCCCCATGTTCTTAGCCGCTGCGCCCATATAAGCTGGCCTTCTTCATTGAGCATCTCGCGCGGCGTACCTTGATGGTCACTGACAATATAGTGTAGCTTGCATTTTTCAAAGCGTGCTGATGGCGTTAATGAACCGGGTTCATATAACCAGCGAATACGTTGACTTTCCGCTAGAGTACCATCAGCGTAAATCGGTGTTTCTTCAATAAGTTGATCACCGCTCCATAGGTAATCCTGCCCTATGATAGTATCGGCTCTCGGTGCTAAATCCGGTTTGCCTGCCAGCCACAATTGTAAATTAGCCGCTGCCAGTTTACCATCATGCACTTTTAGTTTTTGGAGACGCCTGCCAAAAGGGTCATATTTATACTGCCAGCGTGAGCCATCTGGCGTTTCGCAGTGGGTGAGCTGATTCTGGGTATCCCAACAATAACGCCAGATTTGCGGACGGAATCCATCATGTTGTTCGGTTTTTTCTACCAAACGCCCATTGTCATCATAACGATAACGAATATCTCCTTGTTGTACCACGCGTCCGGCTTGCTGGCGTTGCTTGATTTGTGCCATTGCCCCCAGCGCATCGGTCGGGATATGTTGGCTTAGGTTTCCGTTGGCATCATAGCTGAATTGCTCTTCATGCGGACGCGCACCCTCGAACAGGGTGTGTAGTATCTGGTCGTTAGTATTGTAACGGTAGCGGGTTTGCCCCCAGCGGCTGTCGTCAATCACCCGAACATTATGGGCTCGGTCGTATTGCCAGCTTCGGTTGATGGCTGTCGCTTGTGGCGGGAAGTGCGGGTCGTTTTGTGCCAGAGTTTCCCTGAAAAATTGCGTGGCCTGTCCTGCCGATTGATGTGCCAGCAGGCCGGTTGCGGTGTAGCGACTGGCAAGGATAAAACCGTTGGCACTTTCGCGCACCGTTTCCCGCCCCAGTGCATCATGCTGGAAGGTCAGTGGTGCATGCTGGTTAAGCTGAAAGTGATTCAGACTTCCTGACAGGTTATAACCGAAATGCAGGGTATTGCCATCCACACTTTCGCTGACCGGACGCCCGGTCAGGCTATCCCACTCACGGGTAATTTCCCGACCATTGATGCGTTCGCAGATTGGCAAACCGGTGGTTTTATCATACTCATACTCGACGGTAGCATCGGCGTTAGTGGCTTTCACCAATTGATACCGTTTGTTGTATGCATAAGTCGTGGTGGCTTTAAGCACTAACCGGCCATCTTCCGGTTGCCAGCTTTCCTGTTTTATCAGTGAACCGGCAGCAGAGTAGTGCCAACGTAATTGTTGACCATCCGGATATTGTGACTGAATACGGCGGCCCAACTTATCGTACTGATAAGTAATGGTACGCCCGGTGAAATCAGTTTCTCGGATAATTTGCCCGGCGGCATCCCGCTCATAGCGATAGGTTTCACCGGTGGAGGCGGTGACAGAATTCAATCGGGTCAGACGGTCATAACCAAATCGTAATACCGTACCATCGGGGCGGGTCACCTGATTAAGCAGGTCAAACGCGCCATAAGTGTAGCGTGTGGTACGGCCTTCGCCATCAGTTACTGCCACCACGCGCCGTTCACTGTCATAAGTGAGTTGCTGCGAGGTGCCATCTGGAAGTTCTACTTCGGTCAGGCTGCCATTCAAGCTGGCATGGTCATCGCTATAGCGGTAGTGGGTCTGTTGTTTAAGGGCATCAGTGAGTTGACGCAGACGGCCGAGCTCATCCAATTGTAGGCCGGTGGTTTGACCATCCGGCGTCATCACTGCGGCCAGTCGCTGCTGTTCGTCGTAGGCGTAATGCCACTGACGACCATCCGGCAGCAGGCGTTGGCGTAATTCACCGTGGAGGCCGTATTGGTATTCTTCTTTATGTCCAAGCGGATTAGTCAGTGCTGTTAGGTTGCCCTGCTCATCATAGTGAAATTGCCAGCGTTCGCCTGTTGGCAGGATACTTTCAGTCAGTTGCCCGTGTTCGTCATAACCGTAATAAAAGGTGTCGCCGGTCGGCAGCTTTACTTCGGTCAATGCACCGTCAGGATTGTAATCAAAGGTGGTGATAGCGCCTGATGGATCAGCTTCCCAGACAATTTGGCTGTGGTGCCACTGGCGGCGGGTAATGCGCCCCAACGGGTCAACTTCGCGGATCACCAGACAGTTGTTATCGTAGTGATGTTGGGTTTCACCGCCCTCCGCATCAATATACGTGGTGATACGGGCGTTATCGTCATAGCGGAAACGGTCGTTCCAGTAGCCACTGGTGGTGGAGGTTGTGAGCACTCGTCCACGATCATCGTAAGTAAGGGTAACATCGGTTTGATCGGTATCGCGCCAGCGGATCATCCGCCCCTGTGCATCATATTCATGCCACAGATGGTTATGCTGGAAAGCTTCGCATTCGCTCAGATAGCCTTGTGGACCATAGTGACAAGTGACCAATCGCTGCTGTTTTTTCTGTTCAAGATAATCCAGTGTTTGGAGTTGTTGATCCTGATAACCTAGAATCAGCCGGAAACCATCGGTACGTGTGACTTCAATGAGTTGCGACTGTTTATCGTAGATAAATTGGATCGCATTTTGGCGACGATCGGTGATCGCGGATAATTTACGGATAGATCCGACGGCATGATTGAAGTGGTAGGTAAGCTGGGACTGGCGATCGGTCAGTTGTAGCTCACCCGTTAATTCCCCGGTTAATATGTAATGAGGAATATGCTGATTACGGGCGAGTACCTGATTTTCTGGTGTGTTGTAATCATAAATCACGCCATCAGCATCGGAGAAATTCACTTTTCCAGTGGTCAGCATCAACTGACGTGACCAGTCATCCGCCCATTTCGGGCCAAACAGGCCACCGTACTTAGCGGTGGAACGATAGGTGCGGGTCAGGGTGATGGGTAACAGCCCAGAAATGGCGATAACCGGCCAGACTTGCAGGAAGTCACCGGTGGCCATATCGACAGGTTCGCCGTTTACGCTACAGGTGCCATTACAGCTACCGTCTTTGTCGGTAGATTTGTTCTCAACGTGGTCTTCTTTAGCGTTTTGGGGTTTATTGTGTGAGGGAGTAACAGTTTTCGGCGGTTGGCCTTCGATTTTCGCACCTTCTATGATTTTGACTTCCTCGGTAAGCAGTTTTTTTTCAACTTTGTTCGCCGCAGAAGCTAATTCATTCACACCCTTTTGGATAACGCGGTTTTTTCCAGAAGGTAAACCAATCACCTCGGCAACTTCAACGTCAAATATTCCTGCTTCTTGTGCTTGGTTGCTGGCCTTAGCTTTCCAGTCGTTCAGATTAAATTCCCCACTTTGCTTTTTCTGAAGTTCTGCGACTTCACGTACCGTCTTCGCTTTTTCAGTTTCGCCATATATTTCAAGCCATCGGGCTGAATCCTCTGAGTCTTTGGCACTTTCAAAATAAGCGCCTTGGATATAGGATTCTGCTGTGTTAACCACGATATTATAGGCACCTTTGACATGCCCTTTAGCCCGTTCAACCGGATGCTTTAACCCTTCAATATGATTAATCGCCTTTTCTTTCGTCCAATCAACGACATCATTTTTGGCTTCCACCATGGCTTCCCACGCTTTTGTCTGCCAATTTTGTTCTTCCGGTGTTTCGGCTTTGGGGATAAGGTTGGCTTCTGCCGCAGATCCTGATGCCGGAGCTGCCTGCGCAGTAATTATTCCGGTGGTGTTTCCTGTTCCTGTGGGGCTGTCATCTCGTGGTTTTTGAGGCAACGCAGCATTGGGCTTGGGGTGGCTGTCTTCTTCCTCCTTATCTTCATCCCATTCTTTCTTTGGAAATTCACCACTTTTGAATTTTTCAACGGTATCTTGAGCTGTTTTCTTAAAATGCTGAGCTCTAAAATCAGCCTCTAACTGATCGTAGTAAACGTCTAATTCCGGATCGTCTCCGTAATCACCATAAAAAATAGAGCTTTGTCGGTATAATGTATCGCTATTGTTTAGCGCTTGCTCAGCCTCAGCCTGTGTGCGAATGTTAAATTCTTTACAATATTCTTCGGCTCTAACAGCGTCGCTCTTCGGTGTGACGACTTTTATATCTGACATGGTTCCTTCCTTATGCCCCATTCATCCAGAATTTATCCCCGTGACGTAGCACCAGCTTGTTACCGGCGCGTACCGTGCGGGTGTGCTCTAATGGATGACATTTGCCACCAACGGTGCCACTCTTAACGCCATTTGCCACGCCCGGCTGGTCACCGAGTGTGGTGGGTACAAAACTGCGGGCAAACACCACGACCGGCATGCCATTGGCCCGCACGGTTTTTTCCGGTGCTGAACTGTCCGCCAGTTTCGCCACCACCGGATAAGGGATGGGGGGGGTGGCAGGTCCTATCGGGGTTTTACACACGTCCGGCAGCATACCGATAATCATCCAGGTGCCTGCAGTACGGGCGATGTAATTATCAGCCATCCGTTTTCTCCTCTTCCAATGGTGCCATTTTCAGCAAGGGGGCATCCGGGTTGATTTCAAACCGGGCTTCGGCGACCCGTACAGGCAGGGAGGCTTTAAAATTCAGTCGGCAGGTTAGATGCAGTGTTCTGGCCTCGCTGTCGATAATTAACGTATCGAGGCGCATCGGCACAGGTAACAGAATCCCGTTTTGCATGCGCAACAAAATGAACGGACGATGTCCGGGCAGTTTGACATGCAGGTCACTGTGGGGCGTCAGGCCACTTAGCGTGATGGCGATATCCGTGTCCGGCCAGTCGA
Source organism: Xenorhabdus sp. PB30.3 (assembly GCF_963895965.1). Taxonomy (NCBI): domain Bacteria; kingdom Pseudomonadati; phylum Pseudomonadota; class Gammaproteobacteria; order Enterobacterales; family Morganellaceae; genus Xenorhabdus; species Xenorhabdus sp. PB30.3. The sequence goes on from NZ_CAWQMW010000165.1 coordinate 17,756, forward strand.
TTTGTTGGTCAGCCGGTGCGCCGTTCCAGTAACCGAAGTCAAAATCTTTCGGCAGGTAAGGATGGCGATGCTCCAGCCAGTCGGCATCGTAAGTCCCGGCAAGCTGGCGGCGGGGCAACCACGGGCGACCGATAAACCCCATGCCCTGTGATTGGCAGGCGGAAGTATCAGGCGGTAACGTGCCAGCCAGTTGCGCTGTAAAATGCTCGGCAGTGAAAGGGGCATCTGACTGGATGATACGCGGGGCAGGGTAGCGGATGAGCTTTTTGGCACTGGCGTACCACGGGGTGATAAATCCCGAGCCCAGCGGATTGGTTTCACAGACTGCGTGAGCAACAGGCGCATTTTTCCCGTCCGGGTGTTGCTCACGCTGCTCCGGTGTCAGACAATCACGTTCATTAAGCAGCTTGCTTGCTTTATCGTCTGCCTGAATTTTGCACTCACCCCCGAAAGCGTAGCGATAATCCAGCGGCAGTGTGGTAAAGGTTTTTGGCTCAGTCAGTTGCCAGTTACCGCTGGCATCACGGATAAACTCCCGCTCACCGGTGACGGTCAGGGTTTTGTCGAGTAAGGGGTGACCCTGCTGGGTTTTGACCTGCAACCGCACGGGAAATTCAGTGCAAGGTCGGTTATCCGGCGCATAGGCTGTGCCATTAACAATCACATCACAGCGCGGTTTAGACGGCGCAAGGTCACTCTCCTGCAATACTTGAGAAGCATTCATCTGCCCGCGATATTCATCCTGTAAACACAACGGTGGAGCGGGCAGCAGTTCGGCGACGTATTCCCCCTGTCCGGCGGGCATCAGCTGGTAGCCAATTTTCATGACCGCCACGTGATGCTCGGTATCGTCGACATCGAACATTTGGTAGTTCATCACCGCAAAAGGGGTGAGGTTACGAAATTCCATCTCAGTCTGTCCTTGTTAGTTCAGGTCGATGTCTTTACCAGTGATTTGTACCGGGCCACTGGCCTCAAATTTGAATTCACTGCCCTGTATGGTGATTTTGCCTGAGTTGTCCATCCGCAGGACGCTGGCACCACATTTCAGCTCAATCACATCACCGGCATTAATGGACAGGGTATTGCCGACCGCAATGGATTTATGGCTGCCGACCTGCTCAGTCTGGCTGGCACCGACGGTGGTATTCATGCTGGTGCCGACAGTCAATGCGTAGACCATGCCGATGGTTTCCGTGCTGGTCATTTTCACCATTTCGTTTTTGTGCTCATTCACCTTGATGGTCTGGTTTTTCTCCACGGTTTCGCTGTGGTTGGCCAGTACATGGGTATCGCGGTTATTGAGCACTTTGGTGTTCATGTCTTTCTGTGCGTGCAAATCCAGCCGCTCACTGCCCTTGGCATCTTCAAACAGCAGTTCGTTATAGCCTTGTCCCTTGTGGGTTTTGGAGCGGAAAGCCATCTGAGTTTTGCTGCCCGGTAAGCTCCCCGGTGGAATATTGCTGGCATGGTAGGTACGTCCGGTGACTATCGGCTGGTCGGGGTCGCCGTGCAGGAAATCCACCACCACTTCCTGCCCGATACGTGGAATAGCCAGCATGCCCCAGCCCTGACCCGCCCACGGCTGACTAACCCGTATCCAGCAGGAGCTTTGGTCGTCGCTCTTACCGTATCTGTCCCACGGGAATTGCAGACGCACACGACCGTACTGGTCACAGAAGATTTCTTCCCCTGCCGGGCCGACTACTTTGGCGATTTGCGGACCATCAATCACCGGCTTGGGTCGTGGAGCCGGGCGCCAGTTCTGGTTTTGGCGGATGAAGGTGAAATGACTGTTCAGTGTGGTGCCAGAGCCTGAGTTGGTGGTTTCCAGTGCCTGCGGTTGACTGCCGCTGTGGCTGGCGGAGACGGTCTGCCACGACTGATTCAGGTCTAACCGGGGATGGTTATCGAGAATAAACAGTTTGCCCGGTTGCAGGGCGATGGCGTTGCCGCTGCCTTGCCCGGTCTCTGCGTCGCTGCGCAGAGCTTCCAGTCGGTAGCGGGTAAAATCTTTGCCATGAGCCTCGTCTTTAAAGCGGCCCGGATAGTCGTAGTGCTCGTAATACAGCTGTTGCAGGTTTTCATCCCGCATCTGTTGCTGAAATTCCGCTGGCCATGCCGGGTTCTTGAAGGTGTAATCCTTAAGCTGTACCTGAGCCGGGCGGACCTGAGCGCTGCTGGTCAGGCTGCTGAGCGCGGGCTCACCCAGCGTACTAGCCTCACCGGGCTGATAGGGCAGGCGTATGCCCGGTGGCACAGAGCCGCAGTCGTCAGCGAATACCAGCGTGTTGCGCCCATTACTGCATTCGAAGAAGTAGAAAATGCCCTCTTCTGCCGTCAGCCGTTGCAGGAAATCGAAGTCACTTTCCTGATACTGTACGCAGAATTCGCGTTCCGGGTGCGGGTGACGCAGGTTGAATACCACATCGCGGATGCTGTGTTCTTTGAGAATTGTCGTGATGATGTTGGCGATGTTGAGCTGCTGGAAGATGCGCGAGTTCTGTCGTAGTGTCGTACGCCACAGGTCAGGGCGGATACTCATCCGGTAGGTGGTTTGGTGCAGTCCGGTGTTGCCCTGTTCAAAGCGGGTGACGATGCCGGTGATGCTGCGCTGTTCGATACCGTTTTGCAGAATGGTCAGTGTTGCTGTGCGGTCAAGCACCAGCGGGAAACTAATGGCGGGAATGGCGCTCGCCAGCCCCACTTCTAATGCAAAGGGATGCGAGAAGTGTTCGTTCAGGCTGAAGTCGGTAACCACAAAGGTCTGTGCCGGCAATCCGCCTGCTGTCAGGGTGAATAACAAGCCGCTGGGGTCAGCGCCACCCAGTAATCCCAATACCTGACCGGCTTGCTGTAACAGCTTGCCTGCCGATGAGTTACCCATCGAAGTCTGGGCTGCCATCCCGGCTTTTTGTCCCGCGCCACCGGCAAAGCTGCCACCACTGATGAGGCTACCGGCACCGGCTGCAGTATTACCGCCTGTCCCGGTCAACAGGCTTTTGGCCTGTTTTGCCATTTGTGCAGTTTGCTGTCCTTGCCCCAACAGCGCTTTTCCTTTCTTTAATGTTGTGGCGTGTTTTTTCACTGACATCTATTCTGTCTCCCTGAGATGATGGAATGTTATGTAATAGGCCATCCTGCCTGATAACAACACAGGCCATAACATTCGGGCACAAGAGTTAAATTTAACTCAAATTGTCTTTGATAAATTCGTCAATTAAGGATGTAATCCGTTATTTTTCTATAAATTGAAGGGTTGCTGTTATCCAAATATATCGGCGGAACTGTGATAAAAAATGGAAGGCAATAATAAATAACGGATGGGTAAAGGCCAAATAAAATCAAGTGGAATAAAAACGACATCTGACAATGGCAGTGTAAAAAATTAAAATGATTGCGGTTGAAAAACAATATCTTTATATAGCGGATATGATTAGTGCATAGAACCGATTAATATCCATAAGGAAAAGGTGTTTATATCTGTAATCTACTGATAATAATACAAAAAATAAAATGGTGGTTTTGATAGAACCATGATCATTTGCATTTCATGAGATAGATCACAAAAAAGATGATTTTAGAAATAAGAGCTGGAATCACATAATAAGATCCAGCTATTTATTAAAAATAAAAGTTAATATTTAGGTTGGGTCACGCCTAAATGTAAATAGTAAAATTAATATCTGGCATATTTAGAAATATGAGGACTAAGTCATTTAGATTTCAATGCTACTCTACCTCAGAGTCTTTTTTTAAATATCTGGTGTGTAATAATTCCGCCAACCAGCCCCCAGAATGCTGAACTGATACCCAGTAAATTTGCGCCAGATGCTGTTATTAAAAAACAGATAATTGCTGCATCTCTTGCGCTTTCATCCTTTATTGCCTGACTTAGGCTGTTGGTGAAAGTACTTAATAAGGCTAATCCAGCTAGAATTTTTATTAATGAAGCTGGAAAACTGCTAAATAGATAGAAAATGACTCCACCAAAAATCCCGGCCAGTAAATAAACAAATCCTGCACTGATAGCGGCAATATATCGCTTATCTGGATCGGGATGGACGTCATCTCCCATACAGATAGCCGCTGTAATTGCTGCAATACAGATACTAAATCCCCCGAAAGGAGCCAGTATGATTGTCACTAATGATGTCCAGATAAGTAATTGAGATGTACGGGGTGGATATCCTGCAGCTTGTAGGATTGCAATTCCCGGTGCATTTTGTGATGCCATGGTGACGATAAAAAATGGAATACCTACGCCAATCAGTGTCGTGATGTTAAATTTTGGCATGACAAATTCAGGCATGGAAAACAGGATGTCTTTGCCTGTTAAGTTTAAATCTCCATTGAAAATACAGATAATTAACCCAGCCGTAAGCGTTGAGATTATTGCGTATAATGGAAGATAACGGCGAAAGATTACGTAAATAAGCAGCATGATGCCACACAGCCAAAAGTTGGATTGCAGCACTGAGAAAGCATCCAAGCCGAAACGGAGTAATATTCCGGCAAGCATTGCGGCTGCGATGGAGTGCGGAATGTAGTTCATTAGCTTGGTAAATAATCCGGTGACACCGCATATCAGCATTAATGCTGATGCAAAGACAAAAATGCCAATGGCTTCATTGACTGAAGTGTGCGGGAAATGTGTTGCCAAGAGTGCAATTCCCGGTGTTGACCAAGCCGTTAGAATGGGTGTGCGGTAATAAAGTGATAATCCAATTGTTGTGATCCCCATTCCGACGCCAAGCATGCCTAACCAGGCACCAATTTGTGATGGTTCAACACCAATGGTCGTCACTGCTTGGAGAATGATTGCAACTGAACTAGCATAACCAACTAATACTGCAACAAAACCTGTAACGAGGGTTGATGGGGAGAGATCCCTAAAAAATGATTGCTTAGGCATAGGGTGTCACCTATCGGATGTTATAGCAGACGATGGTGAGAATATCATCGTCCGTTATAGCATTCAATCATGTATTTATCTTTGAGAAGGCACCAATGAGTGATATCACATCTAAAATTGCCGAGACGTTTAAGTTATTAAGAGCTTCAAGAGGAGTGAGTCTCAGTCAGGCTGCTAAGCTGACTGGCGTCAGTAAAGCAATGCTTGGGCAAATTGAACGAGGTCAGTCAAGTCCGACAGTGTCTACATTGTGGAAAATTGCAACAGGTTTTAATGTTGTGTTTTCTACTTTTCTGGAAGGAACAGAGCCTCAGCTACAGCCTGCATTACATCGGTTTAATGAATTACCAAGCTTTGAACAAAATAATTCAGGTATGAGTGTAAAACCGCTCATTCCTTTTGATGATGAATTTTTCATCGATTTATTCAAAATAGAGTTAGCGCCAGGAGCCTCAAGTGAATCTACTCCTCATGAGTCCGGTGTCGTAGAGCATGTTATTGTGCTTAATGGAGAGTTAGATCTGCGTATCAATGATGAATGGCATAAAGTTTCATCCGGTGAGTCTATGCGTTTTTCTGCTGATTGCAGCCATGCTTACGCGAATTCAGGTGATGAGGTTGTGGTTATCCATAATCTTATTCATTACCCTCATAAGTAACCGGAATGAATATGGCGACTTAAATCGCCATATTTTGACTTATTTGATGTCTGATAGTGTCTTGGATGCAGGTAGTGTCACATTGGCTGCTTTTGGGTGCAGTGTGTACATACCGCCATTGAAAGGGTCAACGACCAGCCAGCCAATTAAACCACCAAAGACGAAATTCCCGCCGATATACCATCCATTCGCTTTAGCGACTAATGGCAGGGTAACAGATTGAAAATTTTCTTTTGTGAAGGTAATTTGATATGTCTTACCGCCAAAATAGTGGCCGGTTGATTTTGCCAGCATGACACTTTGTGGGGTGTTACCACGTGTAATTTCCTGACCGGTTTCATCTTTGATTGAAAACTCTGCGCCAGAAGGTTGGCTATTAATTTGGACAAGCTGAGTCTTTTCACCAACGATAGTCGCACAGCCGCTGCAAAGCATCACAGCGGAGAGTAATAATACACAAATTTTATTCATGAATAATCCGTAAAATAAAGACGATAATTAAATATGCGGCTGATAATACTAATAATATAAGGAGGTATGCAATAGTTTTAATCTATTTATACGGTGAATATAAAACTCAGTTTAATAGTGATAATTTTTTACTCAAAATGTAATATAAAAATAAATTAATCTATTTTCAGATAAATGTATAAATGAGTAATATCAGTTGAAGTTAAAACAGCATGTTATGTCATCAGTATTTACACTGATTAAATA
>NZ_CAWQMW010000166.1:0-98806 GCF_963895965.1 Xenorhabdus sp. PB30.3
ATTTTTATGAGTAAAGCATGGAGTCTATTTACTATGGTTAAGAGTGTGACAATTGCTATATTAATAGCAAAGCGGTTTAATAAAAGTTAATGTTGAGTGATATATGGTAATGACGTAGCAGAGATGAAACTATGAATAAGAGTATTAATTCTACATTGTGGTTTTTAAGGCTAATAATGTTTTAATCGTTGAAGTAAGCATCCTAATTATAATGAGGTAATATATGAAAGAGTTAAATCAAAAAGAAATGGAGCAAGTCGCTGGTGCTGGCGTTAGCGCGAAAGAGATCGCTGAAGGGATTGTGGGTATAGGTGAAAAAATAGGTGAAGGCATAATAGGCGCCTTGGAGAAATTTGGTGTTATTTCTGAAGAGACGGGAGAGCATATTAAGGGAGCTATGAAAAAAGGTGCAGAATTCGTAGACTCAATTATTGATGTTATTTAATTGATAGTTCATATGGCAAGAGTCACCCATTCTATTTTATTAGAGTGGGTGATTTTTTATAGGCCACAATTTATTCTCTATAGAGTAAAAAAAACTTTTCTCACCAGAGATTACTCTGGGATATTATCAATTCTGCCAGATGGGGTTATTAGGGAGCCCCAGAGCCAGAGATAGAAATAACACGCTCTGCTGATTGGATAGTTGAAGGCCTGTGCGCAATGATAATTCGGGTAATTTTTAATGAAGATACTGACTCATTAATATATGACTCATTATCTAAATCCAGATGGCTGGTTGCCTCATCCATAAATAGGATGCTTGGGCGACGATACAGCGCTCTTGCAATCAATAGCCGTTGTATTTGACCACCTGACAATCCATTACCTAACTCACCAATCAGTGTTTCATATCCCATTGGCATCAATAAAATATCATCATGAATATTTGCACGTTTAGCGCATTCCTGAATGAAGTGTACATCTGGTGAGTGGGTAAACCCGGATATATTTTCTGCGATAGAACCGGAAAGTAATTTATCATCCTGTAAAACACAGGCAATACATTTTCGGTAGTTATTTAAACCAATAATATTAATATCAAGCCCATTCATTAGAATTGTACCCTTATTGGGCTCTAACAAACCACTCATGAGCTTCATTAATGTCGTTTTTCCGGCCCCGGACGGACCAACAATGGCGATACTTTCTCCCGCATTAATATGGAGATTAAAACCAGAAATAATCGGCTTTGATAAACTATCATATTGATAATGTAAATCATGGATGGTTAAATTAACCGCTTTTCCTGAAAAACCGAGATCCCTATCTGGCGTTTCTTTCTCTGTGTCAGTAAGTACGATATCGGCAATCCTTTCATTATGTAAGTTTAACATGCGTAATTTCATTGCCATATCAATTAAATTACTGGCTCTGTCAGCAAATTGTCCACGATATGAATTAAACGCGACAAACATCCCAAGTGTCATATGATTATCTATAACTAATGATGCTCCTAACCACAAAATGATAATTTGCTCACTCGTGGAAATAAAAGCCTTAACAATATTAAAAATGGAGCCTATCTTGTTAAGTCTGGTATTTGAATTAAGCGTATCAATATTCAGATTTAACCAGGATTTTGCCCGGCTATCACATAGTCCAAGTGCCTTTAATGTATTAATGCTATATAATGTTTCCATAAAATGAGAATTGGCTCTGGCATCTTTAACTATCTGTTCTTCAGAGAGCTGTCTGAAATATTGGTAGGTTATAAATCTTATGATGATATAAATGATAGTAAACCCTAATACAACCCAAACGAGCCAGTTACCATAAAGCAGCATCATAATGAAAACGCTAACCAGCATAATAGTATCAATAATGCTGTTAATAACATTTTGAGTGAAAGTTGTCCGTATTACACTGAGTGAGCCAAAGCGGGACTGAATATCACCTAATTTACGTTTTTCAAAGTATGCTAAAGGTAATTTCATTAAATGATCAAATACACCGGATTTCCATTGTACATCCACAAATGCTTCCATAGTAATGGATGTCCAGCTACGCAATGTGGATACACTGACTCTAAATAAAATGAAAAAGAGTAGACCATAGCAAATAATTTTCAGAAGGCTATGATCCTGAGCGATGATGACATGGTCCATTATTAATTGGGTTCCGACTGGCAAGAGTATATTAATTGCTTCTATAACCAGAGATAAGAAAAATATTTTACTCAGTGTCGATTTAATTCCCTGAATATTAGTCAGCAGGGAGATAATGCGTAATTTATTTTGTTTTTTTATCGGAACAAATTCACTACCTGGCCATACTTCTAATGCAATGCCAGTAAAGTGTTTGGATACTTCCGCAAAATTCATCACACGTTGCCCGAATGCAGGATCATGGATAGTGATTTTATTTTTTTTTACATTAACCAGAACGACAAAATGATTCATGTCCCAATGTAAAATACAGGGGGTTTTTAATGCATTAAGCTCATCAAGCTCCAGTGCTACAGCTCTGGTTTTGAACTTAAGGGTAGTGGCAATATTGATCAGTGTCGTCAGCGTTACGCCGCGGGTGGAAATCCCGAATTGGCTGCGTAGGCTGGATAAATCAATTTGTAGACCATGATAATGAAATACCATTGCTAAACTGGCTAATCCACATTCGGCCGCTTCGGTTTGCAAAATTTTAGGAACTCTTCTTCTGAATCCTAGATTTAATCTTTCGGTGATAGTTTCAAAAGAGGTTTTATTCATTTTTGAGGGCCTGTTAATGTTTTTTTCATGTCATAGAATGGTGAGAACATCCACTGATAAAGTGGTCTTTTTTCAAGGAAAAAGGTCGATTGAGCTTTCATTCCGTTGGATAAATATAATTTTCTTCCATTATAATTGAACTGTTCTTTCTTCAGGCCAACCAGAACTTTATAATATGATTCGGTTTTATCTCCGGGGACATTTACTGGTGAGCTTCTGTAATGAGACATTTCTTGAGCAGTGGCAGGAATATAAGAAATGTTATTGATGTCTCCTGAAAATTGGCCAAATTTTTCAAATGGGAAAGCATCGTAGCGTATATTAATACCATCACCTTTTTTAATATAAGGTAAGCTGCTATTAGGAACCCACAAAATTAAATAATAAGTTGGTTTTACATTATCTGGGCTTACCTGAACTAAATTATCATTTGTGACAACCATTTGACCATCGGTAAAATTCAGGGATTCAATCCGCCCATCAATAGGAGAAGTAATAAATATCGATCCGCTGACATTCATTTCAGTTAATTTTTGTTTTAAATCATCCTGCTGGATTTTATATTGTGAAATCTGTTTATCAAAATCGGCTTTTTGTAGCATGATGTCACTATTCAGACTGGTGATTTTTAATGAATCGCTGATGTATTGGCTATAGAGGTTTTGATACATATTTTGTTGCTGGTAATAAGAGTAACCGTAGTTATTAAACTGATCTTTTGTAATAAGCCCCCGTTCCTGGTAAGTTTTATAGTTCTTCATGTTTTCTTTTGCAAATTCAACACCTTGCCGTGCATTTTCTACAATAATCCTGTCTTTTTCATGCGATAGCTCATACTGATTTTTTTGTTCCTCAAGGCTGGCTAAAGTAACGCTTTTATTATGTTCGAGGTTTTCAATGATTTTGTTTATTTGTGTTAGCTGGTTTTTGAGGGAGTTTTGCGCGTTGGTGCTGGTTTTACCGGATTCGGTCACTTGGCTAATATCAACCTGATAAATTTTCTGACCTTTTTTTACGATATCACCGACTTTAACAAATGATTTTAAGATAAAGCCTTGTTGAGAAGCTAAAATATTTATTGGGTGAGGATTAGTGATGACTTCGCCATAAACATTGATACGTCTTGCATAATTTCCAAAAGTAATAAAAAGAAACAAAATAGTCAGAAAAACGATTGAAGCAACACAAATAATCCATGCAGGAACTTTTGCTATTAATATTGCCTTACCCGTCCATCTGGATTTTTTATTATCTAAGGCTTCTTGCCTAAATAACTTATTCATAGCAGTCATTTATGGTTAATCTTCATGTTTTATTTGATTGAAATGTTCCTGAATGTAACTAAAAGCTGCCATTTATCAGGTAATGTCAGTGGAGTGACGAATTTGATACTATCTTACTGTAATATAGGTAACCTGAATGTTACTTAAACCATTAATGAGGTTTCCGGGGCTTAATGCGGGAACTATTTAATATAAGATAGTTAAGGGGAAACCTGGAAGGAAAGAGTTCCTTCCAGAATGAATTAATGATGTTGATAGAGTATTAGTTAAATATATTACCAATCCTATCCACTAAACCTAAGTATGCTGTTTTTAATTTGCGTAATTGATAAGCATCTGTATATTTCCAGTCAGGGCTCCAATTCTCGCTACTAAAACTACATATATTTAATTCACCAAGCTCTTTTTGCAATTCTTCGATTTGTTGATGGACAGAAGTACTTGAAGCAAGGCTCTTGCCCATCCCTTGACCGTTCCAGCGGATATTTGTTGCGGCGGAATACGGGATTGGGATAAGTACTGAGTCACCATTTGACTCCAACATGGGTAATACTTTTAAAAATGAACTGAATGCGCTGTAATTATGCCCGCCATAACTACAGATGTCTGTTTTGTAAACGGTTTCTGGATGGGGTTTAGGATTAACCTGATCGATTTTTGTGGTTACTGAGCGTTTACCATTGATTAGTAACTTAAGTTTGCAAGAGTTCAGTGTGTAATAAATATTACTTAATAAGGTAAGTAATATAAAGTTTAATTATCAGATGAATTAAAAGAATGACTGTTACTTGTTGATAATCGTAAGTTTATAAAATGGTAAGCGGCGAAGGAAAAATAATTTGAAAGACTAAATGTTATGAGGACTAAATATTTAGCCAGTAGTAAAAAGAGGGTTTTGGTAATTTTTTTAGTGCGGCGCTGAATATGTTTATGATATCAACGCCGCCTTCATATTAAAACTCGTCAGTTACGAGTTGTTCCACTGAAGTGGAAGGAGATAGTTACACGTTAAACAGGAAATTCATTACATCGCCATCTTTAACGATATATTCTTTTCCTTCCGCACGCATTTTGCCTGCTTCTTTTGCACCTTGTTCGCCTTTATAGGTGATGAAATCTTCAAATGCAATAGTCTGAGCACGGATAAATCCTTTTTCAAAATCAGTATGGATTTTACCCGCTGCTTGTGGTGCAGTTGCGCCTACCGGAATTGTCCATGCGCGGACTTCTTTCACACCAGCGGTGAAATAGGTTTGCAGATTCAACAGTTCGTACCCGGCGCGAATAACACGGTTCAGGCCCGGTTCTTCCAGCCCCATTTCAGCCATAAATTCTTCACGGTCTTCATCTTCCAGTTCTGCGATATCTGCTTCAATTGCAGCACAAACAGGAACAACCACAGAACCTTCCTGCGCAGCAATGGCACGAACGGTGTCAAGATGTGGGTTGTTTTCAAAACCATCTTCATTGACGTTAGCAATGTACATTGTTGGTTTCAGGGTCAGGAAGCTCAGGTAACGAATAGCTGCTTTTTCTTCCACACTCAGGTCTAAAGCACGCAACATGCCTGCCTGTTCAAGGTGTGGGAGACATTTTTCCAGTGCGGCTAATTCAGTTTTAGCGTCTTTATCGCCACCTTTGGCTTTTTTCTGGACGCGCTGGATAGCACGCTCACAGGTTTCCAGATCTGACAGGGCCAGCTCAGTATTGATAACGTCAATATCAGCCGCCGGATCAACCTGACCGGAAACGTGAATGATATTGTCATTGTCGAAGCAACGTACAACGTGACCAATCGCTTCAGTTTCACGAATGTTGGTCAGGAACTGGTTACCCAGACCTTCGCCTTTTGACGCGCCTTTTACCAGACCGGCAATATCCACAAATTCCATTGTGGTTGGCAGAATGCGCTGTGGTTTAACAATTTCAGCCAGCTTGTCGAGGCGTGGATCCGGCATCGGAACAACACCGGTATTTGGCTCGATAGTGCAGAAAGGGAAGTTTGCTGCTTCGATACCTGCTTTGGTCAGCGCATTGAATAATGTAGATTTCCCGACGTTAGGCAGGCCAACGATACCGCATTTGAATCCCATAAATTTATCACCTTTGATTACTTATACACCAACAATGAAGATGCTCTTTGTCTGGCTGAAAAGCCATAGGGCATAACCTGTCGGTGAGTTATATAAAATTGGCGCCATTATACACGCAATAGCATCACGTGCCATGTACTCCCGTCAGGCACTGGCTTTAAATGCGTGCAGGCGGTTAATGGCTTTGCTCATGCCATCTTTCATAAGAATATCAGTACAGCTTAATGCTTCAGCGATAGCATCATCAATCAGCTTTTGTTCACCGAGCGGTGGCTTGCCAAGTACAAATCCCACAACTTTGTTTTTATCACCCGGATGGCCGATACCAATCCTCAGACGATGGAAATTAGGATTATTACCAAATTTGTTCTGGATATCTTTCAGTCCGTTATGCCCGCCATTACTGCCGCCCAGCTTCATTTTTGCCACACCCGGCGGGAGATCAAGCTCATCATGTGCAACCAGAATTTCATCCGGCTGGATACGGTAAAATCCAGCCAGGGCAAGAACAGACTTACCACTGAGGTTCATGAATGTCGTTGGCACCAGTAGGCGGACATCTTGCCCGTTCATATTAATGCGAGTGGTATAACCGAAAAATTTACTTTCTTCTTTTAAAGACTGGTTATGGCGCTGTGCTAATAAATCGACAAACCATGCTCCTGCATTATGACGGGTTTGAGCATATTCAGCCCCGGGGTTTGCCAGACCAACGATTAATTTTATGTTACTCACAGTTTGGTTTCGCTTATTGGCATTAATGTATTAAAAAAAGAGGCCTAGTTTACCTGCCTCAGAGCTTGAGTACAAAATTGATTATGATATTAGATAATAGGATGTCGGTATTAAAAATAAGTTAAAATTTGCACAGCTTGTGATCACTGGCGCAATAACCTGTTTAATACTATGGCTATAATAACTAGGAGGCATCCGCTTTCGTGCTTTTGAGTTCGTTTGTAAACAAATTACGTTCACAAAAAGTATTGGAGGTTGGCTATGGGACGTAAAAAAGCGTTTATTCTGGGCAATATTTTTATGGGATTAGGTATGGCTGGGATGCTTATTAGTCTAGCCTATGTCTTGCTCAGCCATATATTTAGTATCAAGGAATCTGAATTTTTTGCGGGAGTTGCACTGATAGGGTTATTTGTCGGTGCACTTATTTGGTTGGGTGGCGCTAGTCTTGGAGGGCGGGAGCATATTACGGATAAGTATTGGTGGTTGAAAAATCATGATGAGCGCTATCGTCGCAAAAAACAACATAAGCATTCGTAATTTTATTAAGATATATTTATATTTTGATATAACGCTATTATTAGCATTGCACACAATATAACACGGGTATTTTGTTAGCTGGGTTATTAACATATTTCAGTTATTTCAAGTTGCAGCTGATAACGCTGCAACTTGAAAGGTAATGAATCTTAGAATATTGCATTAATTCCCAGACTGAAATTATAGTCAGGCTCCTCACCGCTACCTTCATTACGGGTTACAGTAATAAAACTATGTAGGTTATTGACCAGTCCCATATTCATCCCAAGGGTATATTGCCGCCAGTTTTTGCTCCGTTTACTACTTTTTATTACAAAGGAAGTTTTGGTGGCATTAATAGCACTGCGTATTTTGGTGCTGAGATCCCCGAACTGGCGATTAAACTGAACAGAAGCATAAGGATTAAAGCGACCTAACTGAGTGTCTACACGCCAGCCCAGTGTACCAACTTCAGACGTATATCTCTGACCAGAAAAGTGCATGGATGTACTGTTATTTTCGTGTTCACGATAACCATTAACATCACCTTTATCCCAGATAAACTGCACAATCGGGCTGGTAGTGATGACTTCAGTCACAGGAATATTCCAGTTGGCAGTAATGCGGGCACCCCATTGTTTACCCAATGTTGAACCAATTTCTCTACGGGTAGCTTCACCAAGCTCAATATTACGGATCAGGCTATCGTAATTTATATGCGAATAGTGGAGATCACCACTCAGCCACGCGTTGCCATAGAGATTCCACAGTCCGTAAGCGATGACAGTATGTCCCAGCCCTTCATAAGTGAAGCTGGAAGCGAGAGTTCGTTCATCCTCGTAGTGAGAATAGAGCGCTCCCAGTAATAGATTATCTGTCAGCTGGTAGTCACTACCCAACGTGAAGCTATCATTACCGCTATGTGTATAACCGCCAAATACGCCGATTTTTCCCGGTGTATTACCGGCATCGCGGAGCTGCTGTAAGTGGCCATCAAGGAATGAACGAACACCTTTGACCGGGAGTTGATTGACACTAGTTAGTGATGCCACAAGGAATGGTGCAGTATAGATTGAGGTAATGTATTGACCGGTGACATGATGAACATATGGGGTCGGGTGGAAGCCATCAGAGAATAAGAATTCTTTGTCTTTATCAAAATTTGTATCTTGTGAAGAACACTGATCAGCAAGTTCTCCCTGAGGGCAAGGGTAACCTAATGTATTTTGAATACCGTATGCATAGGGGTTTTCCATGACTTCGCGTAGTAGAGCATTAATATCAGCACGCAGGATATTGCCATGACTTTGACTGATTTTATCATCTACCTGTTGGTTATAACTATCGGTGAACTCGGTGGCTTTTTGGCGGTATTTGTTATAAGCATACTTCAGTATTGTTACATCTATTCCAGACTTTTTTGCCAATTCTTCAAGGAGTTTATTAATCGCCATTTCACGAGCTTCACCGCTGGGAATATCGTGTTTATTAACCTCCTGACGGATCTTTTCTAATACTTCTTTAATCTGCTCCGGAGTTTTGCCCATGGTGACTAATTCCTTTTCAACCAATGTTTCCATAAGTTTGGGCGTTGTTCCCACATCAGGAACGGTTGGTACGATGATTAGTCCGGCTCCGGCTTTGACCAGCGTGTTGATTTGGTTTGATGTGGCATTTGCACTGGCATCAACAATTTCATGTGATTTTTTAGAATCATCCGACATAATATTATAAGCTTGTAAAGCAGCAGTCATGTCATTACCACCGACCCAATGAATATAGATACCATTTGGATCGGCTTTTCCTCCGTGTTGTTTAAGATAATTATCCAGCTGCTTTTCTGTTGTATCCTGGTGTTCTGGCATCGGCAGTGCGGTTGCACCTCCTTCAGCGTAGTTAGTTCCGTTTTTCTTGGAAGGAGTTAAGTCTTTACCGGTAATGTGGCGGCTCACATATTCATCATACAGTTCACTATTTGCTCCGTCGGTTGTATAACGTCCTTTATTCCCGCCGTCACTCAGACTATCGCCGAAGACATAGGTAGTATCATAAGCATAGGAATTTGTAATGAAACTGGATAAAAGTAGTGTTGTAGTTGATATTCCGAAAAGTATTTTTTTCATTGGAGTTCTCCAGAGAACGTAACCATTGCTTTCCTCTCAGCTCTTATCCTCCCGATATTGTTGGATTAAGAGTTGACTCCTTATATTCCCTGATAATTTCAATACGATATTACTTCTGGTTACTTATACGAAAAATCAACGTGATGCGGATGTATGTATATAGAAAGAGAAAATGTGACGGAAAAAGAAAAGCGCATGGGAGAGTTTCTTTCCCGTGCGCTTTATTTTTTACGACATCAAATCAGAAGCGGGAGCTAACACCCAGACTGAAATTGTAGTTTGGATCCTGTGAGCTGCCTTCATTACGGGTAACGGAAGCAAAACCATGGATATTACCGAACAGATTGGCGTTCGCACCTATAGTATATTGACGCCAGTCTTTGCTCTGTTTACTGCTATCCGTAACAAACGATGTTTTGGTTGATAGAATAGCACTGCGCAGTTTGTACTGGGTATCACCGAACTGGTGATTAAACTGAATAGACGCATATGGGTTGAAACGACCCAGCTGGGTATCTACACGCCAGCCCAGTGTCCCGACTTTAGAGGTGTAATTTTGGTCACTGAAACGCATGGCAGAACTGTTATTGCCGGATTCGTGATAGCCTTTAACATCACCTTTATCCCAGCTGAACTGCACAATCGGACTGGTGGTGACGATATCAGTGACAGGAATATCCCAGTTAGCGGTAAGGCGGGCACCCCATTGTTTACCGGTGGTTGAGCCTGTCTCTTTGCGGTTTGCCTGACCAAGCTGGATACTGCGGGTCAGGCTATCGTAATTGATACGGGCATAGTGAATATCACCACTCAGCCATGCGTTATCAAAGAGGTTCCACAGTGCATAACCGGTTGCCACATGCCCATTTCCTTCGTAAGTAAAGTTAGAAACAGGGGAACGATCAAATTTGTTGTTGGAGTACAGAGCGCCCAGTAAAAAGTTTTCCGCCAGTTGGTAATCGCCGCCTAACGTAAAGGAATCATGACGGTTATCGGTATAGCTACCGAAAACCCCAAATTTCCCCTGTTCATTGCCGGTATGGCGTAGCTGTTGCAGATGACCATCAAGGGAGGCACGGGTGCCTTTAACCGGGGTGCGGTTGACCTGATTCAGGGTCATAACCTGGGATGGGGCGATAAGGGTGGATACTATATATTGACCCATAATTTTGTGTGCTAATGGTGATGGGTGGAAATTGTCAGAGAATATAAACTCTTTGCGTTTATCAAAGTCAGCATCTTCAGACTTGCAGTAACGGGAGCTTTTACCTACGGCACAGGAATAACCAAGATTATTATTAAAACCATAACTAAATGGATTATCGATAACTTCATGCAATAGACCGTAGATATCGGCACGTAGAATATTGCCGTTATTTGCGCTGATTTTATCATCCACTATCTTGTTATAATCTTTAGTGTACTTTGTTGCGAGCATACTGGCTTTGGAATATCCCTCAGTCAGATTTTTTTTTACTTTTTCAGCGTCTAAATTAAAGTCTTTACTGGCTTTTTGAGCTAGAGAATCAAAGACTTTTTGGAGAGCCAGATGACGTGCTTCACCATTAGGGAGATCAGCATCATTAATATCTGAGTGAACTTTACCTAAAGTTCCTTTTATAATAACTTTAATTTTGTCCTCTGATATTCCTTTATTTTTTAACTCTTTTTCCAATCCCATTGTTAAAACTTCGTCTAACACTCTAGGAGCCATACCAACATCAGGAATGGTTGGTGCAATGATCAACCCAACTCCTGCATCCACCAGTTGGTTAATCTGCCCTGCAGCTGCTTCTGCACTCTCTATAAGCTCACTATATGCTTTATTGGGATCGCCTAAAGTATTTTGTAACGTTTGAGCAATATCGTTCCCACCTATCCAGTGTATAAAGATAGCATTAGGATCTACGCAATTATTATTTCTCAGAACGTCTTTGAGCTGGTTATCTGTTGTATTATCAGGATTTTTAGGATTCAACTTACTGATAGCTGTTGCACCACCTACTGCAAGATTGGTGCCACCATGTTTTGAACTAAAGTGGTCTTGGTTAAGTGATACCCGAGAAACATATTGGCTATACACTTCTTTTTGGTCAGAGGTGTAGACTCCATTATTTCCACTATCGCTTAAACTATTTCCATTCGTACAAAGAATATTATAAGACTGAGCATTAGCAATGGTGCTGACTGAAAGCGCTAATAGGGCAGGTGCAAATAAAAAAGCCTTTTTCACTGGTATTCTCCATAAATAGTTTTTTGTTATTTATCAGTTCCCCAATTTTTTTAATGACGAAGTCTGAGCAACGCCTTTTCGGAAGTTTTGAGGTGCTGACAGGTTAAATATTTTGTGATTTCTATCAAGTTGTTAACCATCTGATAACAATTGACTAAATTAGAGTATGTTCAAACGTAAAAAATAATCCATATCACATTGAATTATTTGTAAATAATGTGATGTCTGACCAGTGTGTCTGAAATAGTTAACCCAGTATATTTATATTATTTCAGTGTTAAGTTTTATGCGGATTTAGGCTGAAGAAGGGATTTGAAGGGGATGAAAAAATGCAGGGCACAACATTGTTGCCCTGCATTTTTAATTAATCAGCTGATTAAAATTAATCGACTTCTATCGTGTTTATTGCCTACAAAATCAGAAGCTGGCGTTGATACCTAAGCTGAAATCATAGTTAGCATCTTGTGCACTGCCTTCATTACGGGTGACGGATGCAAAACCGCGTACGTTACCGAACAGATTAGCATTTGCACCTACAGTATATTGACGCCAGTCTTTGCTCTGTTTGCCACTATCCACAACAAACGATGTTTGGGTAGAGTTAATGGCACTGCGCATTTTAGACTGGGTATCGCCGAACTGGTGGTTAAACTGAACAGACGCATATGGGTTGAAACGACCCAGCTGAGTATCTACACGCCAGCCCAGTGTAGCGATTTTAGAGGTGTAGTTCTGACCACTGAAGTTCATGGCAGAACTTTGATGACCAGATTCGCGATAGCCTTTAACATCACCTTTATCCCAGCTGAACTGTACAATCGGGCTGGTAGTTACGATGTTGGTGACTGGGATATCCCAGTTGGCAGTAAGACGGGCACCCCATTGTCTACCTGTAGTTGAGCCTACTTCTCTGCGAGTTGCCTGACCCAGTTGGATGCTACGGGTTAAGCTGTCGTAATTGATGTCCGCATAGTGGAGATCACCACTTAGCCATGCTTTGTTAAATACGTTCCACAAGCCATAGGCAGTGGCAACATGTGCATCACTTTGATAGGAGAAGTTAGAAGTCGGTGAACGCTCAGTATTATCGTTAGAGTACAGAGCACCCAGTAACAGACTTTCTGTCAGCTGATAATCACCACCTAAGGTAAAGGTGGTATTACGGCCGCCGCTATAGCCACCGAATACACCCGTTTTCCCCTGTTCATTACCACCGCTGCGCAGTTGTTGCAGATGACCATCAAGGGAAGCCCGCGTACCTTTAACCGGAGCACGGTTGACCTGATTCAGGGTCATAACCTGTGATGGGGCAATATAGATGGATTCTATGTATTGGCCCATAATTTTGTGTGCTAGTGGAGTTGGGTGGAATTGATCAGCGAATAAAAATTCTCTGATATTATTGAATTCAGGATTATCCTTTCCGTCTATTTTAGAAACACATTCACTGGCTGACTGTCCCTGAGGGCAGGCATAACCTAATGTATTTTGAATACCATAACTATAAGGATTGTCGATCACTTCCTTTAGCAGACCGTTGATATCTGCACGCAGGATATTGCCCTTGCTCTCGCTGATTTGTTTATCCACTAATTCGTTATAAGCATCGGTGAGTTTTGTTGCACCTTCACTTGCATCACCATAGGCGGTAATAAGTTGTTTATATAACTCTTCGGTTTTAGTGTTGATTTCAGCCTGAACTTTAGCTTTTTCCTCTGGAGTTGCGGCCTTGTCCATATCAGCTTGAGCTGATTTTGCGGCTGCCTTTGCGGCAACTACTTTCAAGGTGCCTTCAAGAACTTTATCACGGAAAACACCAGAAGGAGTTTCGTAACTATTAATACCATCATGGACTAATGTTAAGGTTTCTTTGCCTGTTTTTTGAAATTCAGGATCATTTTTGATTTTTTGTTCAATGGCTACTTTGTCAGCGGCTTTTTCTTTGTCTTTTGTTGGTTCGTTAAAAACATTAGGATCAATACCTTTAGCTACTAAAGCTTGATTAAACATAGCTTGGCTAAGTAATGTTTCTAACATTCTTGGAGTAGTGCCGACATCAGGCACAGTTGGCGCTATGACCAAGCCGGCGCCAGCGTTCACCAATTGAGTGATCTGCCTTGATGCTTCTGTAGCACTTTTCCCGACAATGTCATACGATTCAGAAGGGTCCTTCGGATTTTTACTTCCTGCGATTAATGCTGCTGCAAGATCATTCCCACCTACCCAATGGATATAGATTCCATTAGAGTCAGCCTGTTGATTATGCTGTGCCAAATACTGACTTACTTGTTCCTTAGTCCCAAGACCACGCTCACTATATTCTTTAAGAGCTGTCGAGCCTGCTTGTGAATAGTTGGTGCCGCCTTCTTCACTGGAGGGTTTTAATTCGATATTTGCAAGTTTTTTAGCAAGATATTCATTATAAAGCTGGCTAGTTTTACCATCCGTTGTGAAACGTTCTACACCTTTAGTATTTCCAGTATCACTCAAACTATCGCCAAAAACATAAAGATTGTCATAAGCATGGGCATTAGAAATGGTGCTGATTGAAAGTGCTAACAGTGCTGGTGTGAATAAAAATGCCTTTTTCATTAGCATTATCCTTACTTAAATAGTTTTTATTTATCAGCAGCATCGGCTTTTTTTAATGGCAAAGCCTAAGCGACGCCTCTTCATAAGTTTGAAGGTGCTGATAGGTTGAATATGTCTGATTGATATCTGGCTGGTCAGATCAATAATCTATGGGGAACAACTTTTCTGGATTGAATGGTGTTTCCTGTCTGAGTAGTCCAAATGAGCCTGAAATTTATCTCATCAGATAATTTTAATTTTTTCGATGAAAAATATTTACTAACATAATTGTTGTTTTTTTAAGGTATTTTTATCGTCAGTTTTCAAAACGGCGACAGGTTAGCAGCAACCACACGGGCGCACCAGTATTGTTACGTTTATAGAGGACTGGACGTACCAGATGATTTGTTATGCACAGATATGATTGTTGTTTTTCTGTTCTGATATGTTGATGGCGAGTTTTCCTGAGATATTAATCATAAATCAGATTAACTTGTTGATATGGATGATTATTTTTATGTTGTGAATATCATCTTGATTAACTAAACCAATATCTAATTATTTCATCTGATTGCTAAATAAACAGAAAAACCCGCTGGTACAGGCGCACCAACGGGTTTTTTCAGCGATGATTTATTTAATCACTTGTATAAGTTTGTGCTCAAAATCTGCACTGGCTTATATCTTAGTGTTCAAACATTGCAGAGATTGACTCTTCATTGCTGATACGGCGGATTGCTTCAGCAAGCATGCCAGACAGTGTCAGAGTACGAACTTTGTTCAACGCCTTGACCTCATCAGACAGAGGAATTGTGTCACAGACAATAAATTCATCTATCACTGAGTTCTTGATGTTTTCTACAGCATTACCAGAGAAGATTGGGTGTGTTGCATAAGCAAACACTCGCTTAGCTCCGCGCTCTTTCAGTGCTTCAGCGGCTTTACACAGCGTGCCACCTGTGTCGATCATGTCATCAACCAGAATGCAGTCACGGCCTGCAACATCACCAATGATATGCATAACTTGAGAAACGTTCGCACGTGGGCGGCGCTTATCAATAATAGCCATGTCAGTATCATTCAGCAGCTTAGCAATAGCACGGGCGCGAACAACACCACCAATATCTGGAGAAACAACAATCGGGTTTTCCAGCCCTTTCTGGAGCATATCTTCCAGCAGGATTGGGCTACCAAATACATTATCAACCGGAACATCAAAGAAGCCTTGGATCTGCTCGGCGTGCAGGTCAACCGTGAGAACACGGTCTACACCAACGCTGGACAAAAAGTCCGCAACGACTTTGGCAGTGATAGGCACACGCGCTGAACGAACACGACGATCCTGACGGGCATAACCAAAGTAAGGAATTACTGCGGTAATACGTCCGGCAGAAGCGCGACGCAGCGCATCGACCATAACGACCAATTCCATCAGGTTATCGTTGGTTGGTGCACAAGTGGACTGGATGATGAATACATCGCCACCGCGTACATTTTCATTGATTTGAACACTGACTTCACCGTCGCTGAAACGACCGACAGCAGCGTCTCCCAGGCTTGTGTACAGACGGTTGGCAACACGTTGTGCTAGTTCAGGGGTGGCATTACCAGCAAAAAGCTTCATATCGGGCACGAGAAAAACCTCAGGCTTGCGTCCAGAGAGATATTGTTGACCAATCAAACCGCTACTCATTAAAGCAAAACAACGATCCATTGGTTCAATAACATGTTTATCCCAGAGCTGTTTGTTTACAGCGAAATGTATGCAATGGTGAAATGTTAACGCCACGCGCAACAAAGCCCTGCATCCACTCTGGGGCTTGATTTAACACCTTACGGGCTGATGCTTCTGATTCGAACTCGCCGAAAACACATGCACCTGTCCCGGTCAGGCGTGACGGGGTGTATTCTAACAGCCATGAAAGAAGCTGTTCAACCTTACGGAAACGTTTTCTTGCGATTGGCTCACAATCATTTTTGAATGGTGCCTGTAATAATGCGGGTAAAGTGCGGATCGGAGAATTTCTTTTTAATTCAGGATCTGTGAATATTTTTGGGGTCGGGATCTCAATTCCGGGGTGAGCAACCAGAAACCATTTCTCTTCAGGTGAGGCTGGTTGGAGTTTTTCACCGATGCCTTCGGCAAAAGCTGCGTGTCCTTTAACGAAGACAGGAACGTCCGCGCCGAGGGTGACGCCAAGTTGTGCCAGTTCATCATCCGACAGGTTTGTCTGCCAGTGATAGTTCAGGGCAATCAGTACCGTGGCTGCATTGGAAGAGCCACCACCCAGACCGCCACCCATAGGCAGACGTTTATGAATGTGGATATCTGCGCCCCGGTATTGGGTGCCGATTGACTGCTTTTCAGCGTGCTCTTGTAATAACCGCGCAGCCCGGACGATCAGATTATCGTCATTTGGCACACCTTTAACGGGTGTCAGCAGGCGGATCTGATTATCCTGACGGGGAGTGATGGTTATTTCATCACCATAATCCAGAAACTGAAACAGTGTTTGTAGTTCATGATAGCCATCAGAACGGCGCCCGGTGATATATAAAAATAAATTTAATTTTGCCGGAGAAGGCCAGGTCAAAGTCATTATTGGGTAGTCCAGTTATCCATTTTCAGTTTAATACGGTTTTTACCTTGGGTCAGTTCCAGCCGGTTTGGTAAGGCGGGAGTCACTGACGTATCGTATCCCTGATAATTTACCTGCCAGATTTCACCATTTTCTTTATCGCTTACCGATTTAAGCAGATAGTTTTTATCCAGCTGAAAATCGCGGGCATTGCCGGGCAGGCCGATAATCCAGCTTTTCAGATTATCCAGAGGAATATTCATATTGGTAAGCTTATAAATCAGTTCTTCCGGATTATTACTGATATATTTTTTCCCTTCATTGTCCGTAATCTGGGTGATATTAGGCTGAACAGATAATTCCAGTTCAGTTGTCCCTAATGGATTTAGCAGAAGTAGCTTGTAGTTATTTGCCGCATATTGTTGCCAGAAAAAACGGGCATACACTTTCTTTTCATTTGCCAGATAAGCGAAAGATCCCCGGGTTTGATAATGAGTCAAATTTTGCAATTGTGCTTTGCGATCATTCCATTGCGGGGAGCTCATTGACCCTGTTCCGTCTGGTGCCTGTGTAACGGTACAAGCCGTCAGCAAAACAGCGGAGAGGGGGAGTAAACGAAAAAATGATGGTATTTTCATAGGGTAGCCCAATGGTGTGATAGCGAATAATGTGCAATCAAAGTCTATAATCAAGGAGGTAATTTAGCGAAGTTTCGTTAAAATTTCCCGAATAATTATAGCCGAACTGTTTGATTGACTTTTATTGAACTGTTGCATCAAGTAGAATGCTCAACCAATGAGAGTCCTTACGAAAGGTGTAGGTTTATGAGAATGATTATTAATATTATTATGAGCCCATACCAGATAACTCAACGCAGTTAAGATGACTTTATTAGCACTCGGTATAAATCACAAAACAGCGCCTGTTTCTTTGCGTGAACGGGTAGCCTTTTCTCCCGATACGATAGGGCTTGCACTTGATAACCTGCTCCAGCAGCCGCTGGTGAGGGGCGGAGTTGTGCTGTCAACCTGTAATCGCACCGAACTGTATCTCAGTGTCGAACAGCAGGACAACCTGAAAGAGCAACTCATTAATTGGTTATGCGAATATCACCAGTTAAGCCACGATGAACTCAACACGAGCCTTTACTGGCATCTGGGGAGTGATGCTGTCAGCCATTTAATGAGAGTTGCCAGCGGTCTGGATTCACTGGTGCTTGGTGAACCTCAAATTTTAGGTCAGGTGAAAAAAGCTTTTTCTGAATCGCAGAGTTCCCAATCCTTATCAGGGGAATTAGAGCGCCTGTTCCAGAAATCATTTTCTGTTGCCAAACGGGTCAGAACTGAAACAGAAATTGGGGCGAATGCGGTTTCTGTCGCTTTTGCTGCCTGTACGCTCGCCCGGCAGATCTTTGAGTCGCTTTCCCAGTTAAATATCCTGCTGGTAGGAGCCGGGGAAACGATTGAGCTTGTCGCCCGTCATCTTAAAGAGCACCGGGTTAACCATCTTATGATTGCCAACCGCACAAAAGAGCGTGCGTATACGCTGGCGAATGAGGTGAATGCGGAAGTGATATCCCTGTCGGAAATTGATACCCGACTGGCAGAAGCAGATATCGTCATCAGTTCTACAGCCAGCCCTTTACCGATTATTGGTAAAGGAATGGTCGAACGGGCACTAAAACTGCGCCGTAATCAACCCATGCTGCTGATTGATATTGCTGTTCCCCGAGATATCGAGCCGGATGTTGAGAAATTGAGTGACGCCTATTTGTACAGTGTTGATGATTTACAGGCCATTATTCAGCAAAATCTTGCGCAACGTAAAGCAGCGGCGGTGATTGCTGAAGGAATTGTACAACAAGAGAGCACTCATTTTATGGATTGGTTGCGTTCGCAGGGCGCAGTTAATACAATTCGCGAATATCGGGAACAGGCAGAAAAAATCAGGGCTGAGATGACTGCAAAAGCATTAATGTCCATACAGCAGGGTGCTGACGCAGAACAGGTCATCAACCAGTTAACTCACCAATTGACGAATCGTCTGATCCATACACCAACTAAATCACTCCAAAAGGCTGCCAGTGACGGCGATTTAGAACGCCTGAATCTCCTGCGGGACGGCCTTGGGCTGGATCCATAACCCTATTCTAAATAAGGTCTGATATTACGAATGAAGCCTTCTATTGTCGCTAAACTGGAAGCATTGCAAGAACGCCATGAAGAAGTACTGGCTCACCTCGGTGATGCCGAAGTGATCGCTGATCAAGAGCGTTTCCGTGCATTATCAAAGGAATATGCTCAACTTACCGATGTAACTAGCTGTTTTAAATCCTGGAAAATAATTCAGGATGATTTACAGACAGCCGAGATGATGCTTGATGATCCTGAAATGAGGGAAATGGCGCAGGAAGAACTCAAGGACGCAAAAATTCGTAATGAAGAGTTGGAGCAGCAACTCCAGTTATTGCTGTTACCAAAAGATCCGGATGATGAGCGCAACTGTTTTCTGGAAGTTCGTGCGGGAACCGGTGGTGATGAAGCGGCAATATTTGCCGGAGATCTGTTCCGGATGTATAGCCGTTACGCCGAATCTCGTCGCTGGAAAGTAGAAATTATGAGTGCCAACGAAGGGGAACATGGCGGTTACAAAGAGGTTATCGCGAAAGTTTCTGGTGAGCAGGTTTACGGGCATTTGAAATTTGAATCAGGTGGTCATCGTGTTCAACGTGTGCCGGAAACAGAATCTCAGGGTCGTATCCATACTTCGGCCTGTACAGTAGCGGTACTGCCGGAAATTCCGGAAGCTGAATTGCCGGAAATCAGCTCAGCAGACCTGAAAATTGATACCTT
Source organism: Xenorhabdus sp. PB30.3 (assembly GCF_963895965.1). Taxonomy (NCBI): domain Bacteria; kingdom Pseudomonadati; phylum Pseudomonadota; class Gammaproteobacteria; order Enterobacterales; family Morganellaceae; genus Xenorhabdus; species Xenorhabdus sp. PB30.3. The sequence goes on from NZ_CAWQMW010000166.1 coordinate 19,697, forward strand.
CCGTTCTTCCGGAGCGGGTGGTCAGCACGTTAATACCACCGACTCCGCGATCCGAATTACCCATATTCCTACCGGAATTGTAGTGGAATGTCAGGACGAACGTTCGCAACATAAAAATAAAGCTAAAGCACTATCCGTGCTGGGTGCCCGTATTCGTGCTGCTGAAATGCAGAAGCGTCAGGAAGCTGAAGCCTCTGAACGCCGTAACCTGCTTGGCTCTGGTGACCGTTCAGATCGCAACCGGACTTATAACTTCCCGCAAGGACGAGTGACTGACCACCGCATCAACCTGACGCTATACCGCCTTGATGAAGTCATGGAAGGTAAACTGGATATGTTGATCCAGCCAATCATTACCGAATATCAGGCTGACCAGTTATCAGCACTGTCAGAGCAGGATTAATGAATTATCAACATTGGCTGCAATACGCCGCGGCTCAGTTATCTGGTAATTTGCCTGCTGATAGCAGCCCTAAGCGAGAGGCGGAGATCCTGTTAGGGCATGTGACAGGTCGCTCCCGTACCTACCTGATAGCGTTTAGCGAAACGTCCATTTCAGGAGAAGAAACCCTTCAGCTTAATGGCTTACTGGCTCGCCGACTGAAAGGTGAGCCAATCGCTTATATTGTCGGTGAGAAAGAGTTCTGGTCATTACCACTCGCAGTCTCACCCGCAACTCTGATCCCGCGGCCTGACACGGAGTGTCTGGTGGAAAAAGCACTTGAATTGTTGCCGGAAACACCGGCACAAATCCTCGATCTTGGCACCGGAACGGGCGCGATCGCTCTGGCACTGGCAACTGAAAGGCGTGATTGCCATGTCACGGGAGTCGATATTAATCCTGAAGCAGTCATACTGGCAAAAAACAATGTTGAAAAGATCAATATTGGAAAAGTCAATGGACAAGAAGCTATTCACAATGTGAATTTTTTACAAAGTGAGTGGTTTTCTGCAGTGGGTGACAGACAATTTGATATGATTGTCAGTAATCCCCCGTATATAGATGAGAATGACCCTCATTTGAAAGAAGGGGATGTTAGGTTTGAACCGGCCACTGCATTGATTGCCGCACAAAATGGTTTGGCGGATTTACAGGCAATCGTGGAACAGGCCCGCCATTTTCTATTATCGAATGGATGGCTGTTATTGGAACATGGCTGGAAACAGGGAGCAGTTGTCAGGAACCTGTTTTTAGAGAAGGGTTATCATCAGATAGCGACTTTTCAGGATTATGGTGGTAATGAACGTATCACGGTAGGTCGATGGAATAAAAATGAAACCCATAACTAATTATGAATTCAATGATGCTCCCCTGATTGATGGTATTATTCTGGTATCGAAGGCTATTCGCCCTGATTTCCCTCAGGCATTAGTGTCAGAGCAGTTAACTGCGTTAGTCGAAGAAGCACAGCAGGCACTTTTTTCAATCAATGACCATAAAGAAAAACTGCAATCATTACTGACACTTTTTTATCAGGAGTGGAAGTTTGGTGGAGCAAATGGGGTGTACTGTCTATCGGATACTCTATGGCTGGATAGTGTAATTGCTTCCCGTCAGGGGGCACCGGTTGCACTGGGTGCGCTATTTGTGCATATCGCTCAGATGTTGGCTATTCCTATAACGCCGATAATATTTCCGACCCAGTTGATATTGCGTATTGATTTGCCTGATCAACCTGCCTGGTTTATTAACCCCATGAATGGGGAAACGCTTAATGAACATATCCTTGATGTCTGGCTAAAAGGTAACATTGGCCCGACTGTCCGGCTGGAAAAGAAAGACTTACAGGAAGCCGATAACAGCAGCTTAGTACGCAAAATCACTGATACGATCAAAGTTTCTCTGATGGAAGAAAAAAAGATGGAACTGGCACTCAAAGCCAGTGAAGTTGTGCTGATGTTTGATCCGGATGACCCATATGAAATCCGTGATCGTGGGCTTATTTATGCCCAGCTTGACTGTGATCATATTGCAGTTTCAGATCTGAGTTACTTTGTAGAACATTGTCCTGAAGACCCTATCTCAGAGATGATAAAAATGCAGATTAATTCTATAGATAGAGAACGCCGAACCATAGTGCTGCACTAACCTTACTATCATATTGGTAGGCAGGTATTAAGCGGATGGTGGCAGAGTTATTCACACCTGATTTGGTGTTTTATTAAAAATTTTTTACCCATTAACAAATGATTTGTTCTTAACATTTGTCCTTAACAGCAGAAGGTATAAGCATGCAACAGAAAGTGGTTAATATTGGTGATATCAGGGTCGCAAATGATCTGCCATTTGTGTTGTTTGGTGGCATGAATGTCCTGGAATCACGGGATTTGGCCATGAAGATTTGTGAACACTATGTCACGGTGACACAAAAACTGGGCATTCCTTATGTTTTTAAAGCCTCTTTTGATAAGGCTAACCGATCTTCTATCCGTTCTTACCGTGGCCCGGGTCTTGAAGAGGGAATGAAAATTTTTCAGGAGCTGAAACAAACCTTCGGCGTAAAAATTATTACTGATGTACACGAACCCGCGCAAGCGCAGCCTGTAGCTGAAGTGGTTGATGTTATCCAGCTTCCTGCTTTTCTTGCCCGTCAGACCGATCTGGTGGAAGCGATGGCAAAAACGGGTGCGGTGATTAACGTTAAAAAACCACAGTTTGTCAGCCCAGGGCAAATGGGCAATATCGTCGAGAAATTCAAAGAAGGCGGTAATGATCAGGTGATTTTGTGTGATCGTGGCAGCAACTTCGGTTATGACAATCTGGTTGTAGATATGCTGGGCTTCGGTGTGATGCAGCAGGCAACTAACGGTTCACCAATCATTTTCGATGTTACTCATGCGTTGCAGTGCCGTGACCCATTTGGTGCAGCTTCCGGCGGGCGTCGCGGGCAGGTTGCTGAATTGGCTCGTGCGGGAATGGCAGTGGGTATCGCAGGTTTATTCCTTGAAGCACACCCAGATCCGGAAAATGCAAAATGTGACGGCCCATCAGCACTGCCACTGGCAAAACTGGAAGCATTCCTGATGCAGATGAAAGCGATTGATAATGTAGTGAAAAGCTTTCCGGAGCTGGATACCAGTAACTAATTCTTGAGCTGTTTGGATGTATTGCTGAAATTGCGGTTATACCCTTCGTCTTTCAAGTTGCCTCTTTGTTGGCTGCGCTCGCTCACCCCGGTCACATAGCTATCTATGCTCCCGGGGATGAACTCCCTTGCCGCCGCGATGCAACTTGAAATCCATTGGGTATATATTTATTTATATCTTGTAGCCGCATATTTTAATTATTGATGGCTGGCTTTATCCACTGAGACACAAATTTCAGGTGAATATTCAACTTTCATCTCTTTTAATGCCTTAGGTAAAGTAGCATAAAAACTGAGTTGCCCTGCAATGGGTGTGACTTTAGCTCTTGCCAGTGTTTTCAAAGGCTGGAAGGGGATATCACAGACAACAACCTGCTTCGACTCTTTAGCCATCTCGCGAACAAAACCCTGAAAAGCATGTAACCCACCTGCATCCAGTACAGGGACCGCATCCCACTGCATAATGATGTTTTGATATTCAGCACTTTTTTCTTTTAATTCAGTAAAAATGCGCTCCGCAGCTGCAAAGAAAAGTGGCCCGTTAATCCGAACGACCAATAATCTTTTTTCAGCATCTGTTATGGCAGAAGTGCTGATACGGGTCATATTGGCGATTTTACGCATAAACAGTAGTGACGCCAGAACAATGCCGACAGTAATTGCGATCACCATATCAAACAGAACTGTCAATGACATACATAGCAGCATCACAATAATGTCATCTCTGGGAGCATGGCGGATTAAATCCACCACTTTATGAGCTTCACTCATGTTCCAGGCCACAATCAGTAAAATAGCGGACATTGCAGCTAATGGTAAGTATGAAAGCATTGGTGCCAAAAACAGTAAAGTTAATAACACCAATAAGGAGTGAATGACTGTGGCGATAGGGGAGGTTGCTCCTGCTCGCACATTAGCTGCAGAACGGGCAATAGCGGCGGTTGCTGTGATACCACCAAAGAAGGGCGCTGCGATATTGCCTAAGCCTTGCCCGACCAATTCACTGTTGGAATGATGTTTTTTTCCTGTCATACCATCAAGAATCACCGCACACAATAAAGATTCAATAGCGCCTAACATAGCCATTGAAAATGCAGCGGGCATTAATGCGGAAATCGTACTCCAGCTAATATCGAAAGAAGGCGAATTCGGTAAACTCCACGGTAATACAAACTGAGGCAGGATTGGCGGAATACCCTGACCCTGTGTTCCATCCTCCAGTGTATAACTGAATGAAGAGCCGATAGTGGCTACATCATGCCCGAGCAGATGCATTATTCCCATAACAGCCGTTCCGGCAGCTAAAGCCGGTAAATGCCCCGGTAACTTTAATCCCAGTTTGGGCCAGAAGATTAATATCAGAAGGGTAGTTAGGCCTATAATCGTATCACTTAAATGAAATGAAGGAATTGCCTGAGAGAGAGTAATGACTTTATCGATATAGTTTTCTGGAACTTCGCTGATTTGCAAGCCAAAGAAATTTTGTATTTGCATGGTGGCAATCGTGATAGCAATGCCGGAAGTGAACCCAAGGGTAACAGAAAGCGGAATGTATTCGATAAGTCGGCCCAGACGAGCCAGACCCATAACAATCAGGATAACACCGGACATGAGTGTCGCTATCAATAGGCCACTCAGGCCGAATTGTTGTGATACCGGATAGAGAATGACGACAAAGGCGGCAGTCGGCCCGGATACGCTATAACGTGAACCGCCGGTAATGGCGATAACGATACCGGCGATTGCGGCGGTATAAAGACCATACTGCGGTGCCACTCCACTCCCTATAGCCAGAGCCATTGCCAGAGGAATGGCGATAATACCCACAGTAATCCCGGCAATGATATCTTTGATAAAACGGGAGAAAGAGTAAGATTCTTTCCAGCAGGCGTCAATAAATGCGCTAAAAATCCGTATTCCATTGATTTTTTTAGTATTCATTTCATGTAAGACCTAAGAATAAAATATCCATTTATACACTTCGTCATTCAAGTTGCTTGCTGCCGCGATGTATCTTGAAATCCATTGTGTATAGTGGATTGAAAATAAGAAACAGGGATAAGGATATCGCTTTAGTTACCTAATAAAGGTGTTATACGTCAAAAAGTTACCTGATAGGTTAGCGTTGAATAAATAAAAATCAATTGAATGCGTTTTTTGATGCTTTTATGACTTTGTTATATTAATGTGGATATTAATTCATCGTTATAAATAGTTTTAATAAAATAATAAGAGCCAGTACTCACTGGCTCATATTATTTTCAACGATAAACACGTTTAGCAATGGAAACGGAAAAGATACCCCAGTTATCTGTTAACTGGTATAACTTCTCAAACCCGGCCGCTTCCACCAATGCATCCATTTCACCTTGTGTGCGGCGTCGCATGATCCACGGCTCATTTTCTCGGTGGCTTGAAAGAACACGGGCAATAATTTCAAGCTGCGGATGCCACGGCTGGCTGGTATATATCAGATAACCATTTTCTGTAATAGCTTCAGCAAGACCGTGCAGGGAATTTCTGACCAGATTATTATCAGAAAATAATTCATAGAGACCTGAAACAATTCCCAGTGTTGGCGCGGGTGTTATTGAGGCTATGCTGTCAGCATCAAAAGCATCCCCTATAACAAACCGAATTTTTTCAGATAGATGGCGTTCTTCAATATAAGCTTGCCCCTGACGCACATTAATATCGCTATAATCTCTCAGTAAAACAGAATCAACTTTACTGAACTCGTTGATGGCATCAAGCACATAGCGCCCATGCCCGGCTGCAATATCCACAATGTGTACTGGCATTTTTTGTTCATGCAAACAACGAATGGCCTGTAGGATCAGCGTTTCGATATGAATTTTACGTTGCCGTATACCACGCCAGCCAATGCTATTCAGATAGTGTTTATCCAGCAATCTCCCCCAAATTCCCTGACCTTGTGGTTGATCTCGGTAGATATAATCCAGCGTAGAACCAGAATCGAAGCCTGTTGTAAAACCCAGTCGTATTCCTTCTGAAGCCTTACCTAAGTGACTCTCCATGGCTTTACGCATTAATTGATAAGCGAGGTTTTTGGGACTGAAATGAGGAAGAGGAGTACTGAGTGCACGAAACTCATCGGCGGAGTAGCTCCAGATATCTTGTTGCGCATAGTTATGCTGGTAACGTGGAATAGCAAAAATACGCTCCAGAAAAAGCCGGATCTTATCAAAAATAAGGTGCCGATCTTTTTCACCCAGCGTATCGTGATAGAAACCTGCCATGACATGTTTCTCTTTCATTGGGCTACTTAATTGCTGGTAGAACTGGTGCTGTGGTTTTGAGTTCACAACATAATCACTGCCTGAAATGAATAACTGAGTAGGAAGTGTGATCGCGGCGGCATCTTTAACGACACGTTCTGAGGTTTGGTAAAGTTCCAGCAAGATATTGACTGCAATCTCACGGGTAATCAGTGGATCATTATTATAAGAGGCAATACGGGTTTCATCGTGGGTTAAAAACTTCGCTTTTACATAGGAGTTGACGAAGAAAATTCCGCGTACTTTCTGCATCAACTGCAATCCCCGAGTAGCGAAAGGAACATACAATTTAATATCAAAAGCCGGAGCAGCAAGGATCATCGCCCGGATTTTTGGCGCATAATCATGTACCCAGGCGGATACCAACACAGCGCCGACACTCTGACCAATCACTATGATATTTCCCATCGCAATATCATATTCAGCGGCAATAAACCGGACAAATTCATCCACATCACGAATTGATGTGCCGACTGACGGACTATAGCCACGTATTCCTTTTGTCTGACCGTGACCACGGGCATCCCACGCAAAGACAGCAAAATCAGGTAGATTGAGTTCATCAACAATATGCTGAACGCGTCCGGAGTGTTCATGACCACGGTGAAAAATAATAATCGCTTTTTCTGCTTTAATTTGTTGCTGTGGCCAGTGACGATAAAACAGAGATACATCATCAGAAGTAGTGAAGTAGTGTTCTTCAGCAATACGTTGTTTGAATAGCTGTGTCATTGTGGGAGCCTTATCTGGATTGGGATTGTTCAATTTGCCTGATCTCATACAGGGCTTTGGCAACCCGCTGATAGCAAGTCATTAAAAGTAAGATAGCGATCAAAGGAAACAGATAACTACTCCAACTTAAAGCCGAAGGAAAAATGGCAATAATCAGCCCATAAGTACCAAAAACAAAAGCGCGATCACTTTTTCCCATTGGGCCATCATAGCGTCGTGATGCGCCGAGGGTTTGCGTTAATACACCAATAAACTCGGTCAAGATGGTAATAAATAGAATAATCAGTAAGCTGATATTGCTGACACCGGGTAAAAAACAGAAGGGAAGATAGAGGGCAACATCAGAAATAATATCCCCTAACTCATTATAAATAGCGCCTAAATGAGATTTTTGGTTATGTTCCCGCGCCAGCATTCCATCAATTGCGTTCAGTGCCATACGAATAAATAGAAAAACAGGCAGTATCCAATATAGGGAAGGAGTGGGAAATAAACTTAATAATAAACCGATAAAAAGCGATAAAAACAGAGCGGATAATGTGACTTGATTGGCTGTATATCCCAGATGATGAAGACGAATGACGATAGGCCGTAACAGGTTCTGAAAACGGGGTTTTAGATCATATATAGTCATTATTTCCCTAGATCCGTTAGAGGTAAAAATATCAGTGTTATTAATGTACCATGTGATGTCAAATATTATGTGTAGAAAAACATACTGATATACTATTCATTTTTCAGGTTACTTTTCAGTGAGTAATCGCCATTATTCCCTGCCGTGTATAAGTCACCAAAACTAGTTTAAGTATCACTATTATGGTGGTGCCTATTTTCTTTGTTGTACACGCTCTGTCAGAGATACGGCGGCTTATTCGGATGCTTTGGCAGGAGCACTTCCGGGTGAGCCTTATACACCTCCGATCCCGGATTTGCCATGGTTAGAACTGTCAGAGCGTGATACGGGAGAATTACACATTGGGTTTACTGTTTCACCGCCAAATGGACAGACTCAGTGTTTGCCTATCCTTTCAATATTTCTGGTCAGCCAGCTATTTCATTGCCACTTGGCTGGAGTGATGAGGGTATTCCTATTGGTATACAGCTTGTCGGACGTTATAAAAACGGGTTATTTTACGGATCTCATAACGTGTTTTCGGCATATATATTTACCAGTATCCCCGAAGATCTATTTGAGCCCACTTCAGTAGTTATCCTATGATTCACTAAATAAATAAACAAATTGGATGAGGATGGAACATTGTCCAGAGCACAGCGTCTGTTATCTTTGATTGAAATATTGCGTAGCTATCATTTTCCTGTGCAGGGGAAAGTATTAGCCCAGAAGATGAATATTAGCTTAAGAACGCTTTATCGGGATATTGCCACTTTACAGGAGCAAGGAGCGATTATTGAGGGGGAGCCGGGGGTGGGGTATGTCTTAAGGCCCGGTTTTGTATTGCCGCCTTTGATGTTTACCCAGAATGAAATTGAAGCGCTGGCATTAGGTGCCAATTGGGTGGCGAAACGTGCAGATCCACAATTGAGGGAAGCGGCAAAGGGTGTTGTCAATAAAATTGCAGCGGTTATCCCAACAGAATTGAAGCAACTTCTGGAGAGCAGCTCTTTGTTAGTCGGGCCCGCTGCGGCCGCTACTCAGCCCGTGATCGATATTTCATCAATCCGGCAAGCAATTCGTGCCAGACGTAAAGTTATTTTGACTTACCGGGATTTGAAAGAACAGGATTCCGAAAGAACTATCTGGCCATTCGCATTAGGGTATTTTGAAAATGTCAGTATTGTGATTGGTTGGTGTGAATTGAGGGAAGAATTCCGCCATTTTCGGTCTGACAGAATCCTGAGTCTGCATGTTGAAAAACAGTGTTACCCTCGTTCAAGGCAATCTTTACTGAAAGAATGGAGGGAATTTAAGAAAATACCTCACTGATTAAGTCAGGCTACTGACAGAAACTGTCACTTGGTGTTGATACCTTACAACTATTCTAAGCAGCACAGACAATAGTTGGAGGTATTTCATGTTAGTTCTGTCTTTTTCTATCCCGGTAAAATCTGAACCATCGCATATTTGGGCTCATTATGTTGATTTTGAGTTAAGGAAGAAATGGGAAACTGATCTTGAATTTTTGCAATTTGAAGGTGAGGTAAAAACCGGGCAATACGGAAAAATGGTGTTGAGGGGAAAGCCAGAAATTCGATTCTACCTTTCAAATATTGAAATCAATAAAGAATTCACTGATCAGGTTAGTCTTCCGCATATAGGAACTTTAATTTTTTCTCACCAAATTATTCCACATGAGAACAATATGGAATATCTGATTAAGGCAACGGTATCACTTATGCCTGATTCGAATGTGCCTGCTATTCAGGTTCAGAATTTCTTTAAACAAGTCACACATGATTTAGTTGAAACAGTATTAAGGCTGAAAGCTACTGTTGAAACCTATTAAGTATGAAAAATATTGATCAGGGAAAATTAAATCACATCAGTCTTTTATTTAAATACAAATAAAAATTTTGATAAAATTAATATGAGGTTAATATGGAAACAATAACTGCTAAACCTAATCTTCAGCTTGTCTATGTTTCTGATATAGAGCGTTCGACATCCTTTTATACAAAAATATTTAATTCTGAACCGGTTTTTGCTGGCCAACGTTACGTTGCATTTTCTGCTGGTGCTGAAGCTTTATTTTCCATTTGGTCAGGAGGTCCGAAACCTGATTTAAATACTCCCCGATTTTCCGAAATTGGCATCATGTTACCAAACAGTGAAGATATCGATAAATTATTTGTAAAATGGCAACAGGAACTAAAAATTAAAGTATTACAGGAACCTCATACTGAAGTATTTGGCCGAACGTTTGTTATTGAAGATCCTGACGGCCATATGATTCGGGTTTGTTTATTGGATTAAGACGACAAAATAGAAAGCCCATTGAGGAACAATTATAATAAGAGTCTATATGGTTAGGCTCTTTTAAAAGTAATAGGACTCAGTGAGGAAAGATATGTCAATCCTGATGATTATCAAAGACACACCGGTATGGGTTTGGATCTTATTTGTTTTTTTGGTTCTCCGTGGCATTAAAGCATTGGATGACAGAGAAATGACGGTAAGTCGTCTATTTTTATTACCAATAGTGTTTTTTATCTGGGCGGTTTACGCTGTACTACATGAAACGGTTTTTCAGGCTTCGGCATTATTGGCGCTTGTTATGGGGATATTGGCAGGTATTGCAATAGGCTGGAAATTATGGAGTACTCAGCCCCGCTTAAGACAAAAGCCGGGCAGCGATTTAATTATCCGTTCAGGCACTCCTTTAACCTTGATTTTTATTCTGATCATATTTTGCGTTAAATTCATTATTTCCGCTACGGCAGCAATACATCCAGCGCTAACACACTCTTTTAGCTTTAATTTATTATTTGGCTTTGCCAGTGGTTTGTTAGATGGTGTTTTCTGGGGAGGAACACTGAATCTCTATATCCCTTATTATAAGGGTCGGCAAAAAAGAAGAGTTGAATGAGAATAAAAAGAGGAGCTTTGACCAGTATAAAATGAAAAAGCCCCGTTATTTTAACGAGGCATCATATCTTTATAATTTATTCAACTGACATTAAATCATGGCGGTGAGGGAGGGATTCGAACCCTCGATACGTTTTCACGTATACACACTTTCCAGGCGTGCTCCTTCAACCACTCGGACACCTCACCGTTTTCTAATTTTTCAGTTGATTACAAAATATGGCGGTGAGGGAGGGATTCGAACCCTCGATACACTTTCGCGTATACACACTTTCCAGGCGTGCTCCTTCAGCCACTCGGACACCTCACCATATTTTGTCATTTCAGCGATTCTGTTTGTATTCGTCGCTGCAACGGGGCGCTACTATAGGGAAAAGCAGTGCAGGCGTCAACAGACTTATCACGATTTTTTCTCGCTTTTTGATTGATTAGACAAATAAAAAACAATTTGCATACGTGATAAACATTTATAGCACTTTTGAAGCTGTTTTTAATCAAAGCTCTGATGGTTTTTTGTAATTTAAGGTGCTGATGCTAAGCGCCGGGCAGCTTCAACAACAGAAGCCCGACGTCTGGCATGCTCTTGCTGGCTATCTGAGCCAGTGAGCATACGCGCTACCTGAGGTACTGCTGACCACCATCCGGCTAGGGACAATATCAAGAACGCCAGATGATCGGGAGCCAGAGTCTGTGTGATTGATCCCTGCTGTTGTCCATCAGCGACAGCCTGAACCTTGGAACTATAGTATTCGCGTCGTTGCTCCTCGTCCGGCACTTCACCATCGAAAACAAGCCCTTCCCAGCGCATAAGCCGGCTTAACTCAGGATGTTCGCGGTGATAATCGTAGGCTTTACCGGCATATTCAGCAATTTCCTCAATTGTGAAAGGCTTAACCGGTACTTCCTGAGCGACTCTGGCTAATTCACTGCGTAGCACAGTTGAAAATAATGCCCGTTTATCACCAAAGTAATTGTAAATACGTTCTTTATTTACTCCAGCTAACTTAGCAATCTTTTCGATAGTAGTGCCATCGGGCCCAAGGTAGGCAAATTCTTTTACTGCCGCTTCTAAAATCCTGCGCTTTGTTGCCTCTGTATCCCAAGCCATAATTTGCTTTCCTATTAATCAGTTGTTGCTATTACAAAAATAATACTATAATAAACTCCAACGTTTTAGTTGGAAATTGAGTGATGACACATTCGATACTAATTAACAGGCGTGGCTCAGGTATTCCACATTATTCCCCCGGCTTTGGCGGGGTGGATATCTCATCAGCAGTACCAGGATCGGAGGCTGTAGATTATGAATAATCAGATAGAACATATAAAAGGGGCCGTTAATAATATAAATAACCAGACCGTTTCATCCGAACAAACCTATGTAGCAGGAACCGGTGTGGTTATGTTGTTGGCGGTAATAGCATTGTTTGTTTTAACTCAGCTTTATTTGGCGATCCCTCTGCTCGCGCCTGTCAGTCAGAATTTTAGTTTGGTAGATTCGGAAGAAGTTACATTTGCGCTTGTCACAAGTTTTAGTCTGGCTTATGCCATAGGATTTCTGATTTGGGGACCAATATCGGATCAGTATGGTCGTCGCGTCGTGATGTTATGGGGATTGATGGCAATATCGGTTACTACCCTCGTATGTTCGTTTGCTCCGTCACTATCATGGCTGGCTAGTCTGCGGGTGATTCAGGGGCTGGCAGCATCTAGTTTTGCCCCCATAGCGCTGGCATATCTGGCTGAAACAGTACCAGAACGTTATCGTGCGACTGCAATCGGAACTATGTCCACGTCGTTTCTTGTGGCAGGCATTTTTGGGCAGGTTTTAGCTGCTTGGATAGCTCTACGATGGAATTGGAACGAAGTCTTTCTGGTGACGGGAGCATTTTTGATGGCGATGATCCCACTGTTTATTATCGTGGTCAAAGAATCAAAACGTTTTGTTACCGAGGGGCATCTTGGGCACCGCTTCATAGCATTAGGAAGAATTATTGTCCGCCCGGCGGTTTTACTTCTGTCATGCGCGCATATTACGTTGTTGTTATCATTTGTCGCCATGTATATAGCATTAGGACCCCATTTATGGGAGTTGGGCCTGACGCCGGATAAAGTAATTTTACTGCGCTTAATTGGATTACCGGGCATGTTTGCGGCACTGCTGGTTGGAGTATTAGCTCGCAGAATCAGTATGCCTGCAATTGCCATCATTGGTTATATTACTGCTGCTGTCGGGTTCTCACTGGAAGCTATATTGTCACAATCCCTGACTGGCATTGCCATTGGTAGTCTGGTTTTTGTTATTGGTATTGCCATTGCTATTCCTGCGATGATCACGCAGTTTGGTTCGCTATCAGCACCCAACCGAGGTGCTGGAATGGCACTTAATGGATTCATTCTATTTATTGGGGCCAGTATCGGGCCATTAATTGCGGCAGAAATATCTCACTTTGGCATATTACTATCTGTGTTTGTCGTTATGCTTCTTTTGGGGGCCATCTGTGTGGCGGGTAGCGCGTCACTTACTGCAATGCTGAAAAGACCATAAAAATAGCATTGCTGCTGAAATAATTCTCAGTACACGAAAATCAGCTGAAATATAAATTGATTCAATTCAATTGTATAGTAGATATTGATGAGCGAATGAACGACATTCAGCTATGTTTTTCTTGACATTTCACCTTTCGGCAATAGTTTTAATCTATCAAAAAATAAAAAGGGATAAGATTATATGAACATCATTTTTTTTAGTCCTGCGTCTGATGCCGATAAGTGGGTTCAAGGAATAACTGAACGTTTACCTGATGCTAAAGTGAGAAAGTGGGCTAAGGGAGATAACGCTCCCGCAGATTATGCCCTTGTTTGGCATCCTCCCTATGAAATGTTGACTGAGCGCTTAGATCTTAAGGGAATATTTTCTCTGGGTGCTGGTGTTGATTCTATTCTTCAGCAAGAGTTGGAAAATCCCGGAGCTTTGCCAGCGAATGTCCCGTTAATCCGTCTCGAAGATACGGGAATGGGATATCAGATGCAGGAATATGCAGTGAGTGCGGTGTTACATTATTTCCGGCGAATGGATGAGTATAAACGTAATCAGGAGCAGCGCATCTGGCAGCCATTATCTCCTCACGATCGAAAAGACTTTGTTATCGGTGTATTGGGTGCCGGGGTTTTGGGGCGCTGTGTGATTGAGAAATTGGCAGAGTTTAATTTTACGGTACGTTGTTGGAGTAGGACTCCAAAACAACTTAATGGTGTTGAAAGTTTTTATGGTGAAGAACAATTTGGAGAGTTCCTTTCTGACTGTAAGGTATTAATTAACTTACTTCCCAGCACGTCTGAAACCCGCGGTGTGTTAAACCTTTCGGCATTTAGTCAATTAAAAGAAGGTTCATATATCATTAATATAGCGAGAGGTTCTCACCTTGTTGAACAGGATTTACTGACTGCCATTGATAAAGGATATGTTGCCGGCGCAACACTTGATGTCTTCGCTGAAGAGCCGCTGTCAAATATGCACCCATTCTGGACTCACCCCCGTATCACTATTACGCCACATATTGCTGCAAACACCATTCCGGAACAGGCTATGGACGCTATTTGTCAGAATATCCGGAGAATGGAGCAGGGACAAACACCAACTGGCCTTGTGGATATATCGCTTGGCTATTAATAAGCTGCTTTACAGCATGGCGGATGATTAGCAAAATAACGCCATTTGAATGAGTCGTTATTTTAAATTATTGGGATTTAATGAAGTCATGAATGAATTTTCGATTGTCTGCCGCATTTTAGGCACCTTGTTTAACCGCGCACCGCAAGATCCTATGTTACAGCCTCTGATGAACATGATTGCTGAAGGTAAATTAAAGCAGGCATGGCCTTTAGAACAGGATGAATTATTGGTTCGCCTGCAACAAAATAGCGATTTATCTGTAATAGAATCAGACTATCAGGCGTTGTTTGTCGGGGAGAAGGCTAAGGTTGCCATTTGCCGCTCTGATTATACTGATGGAACAGAAAATGAAGTGCGTCAGTTCCTGAGCGAACGGGATATGCCATTATCTGATACAGCAGCCGATCAGTTTGGCTCTTTATTGCTGGCTGCGTCATGGTTGGAAGATCAGGCGGCAGAAGATGAAGTTCAGGCTCAGATAACATTATTCGATGAATATTTATTGCCGTGGTGTGGGCAGTTTCTTGGAAAAGTTGAAGCTCATGCTGTCAGTGGTTTTTATCGGACTCTGGCTATGATTACCCGTGAAGCATTACAGGCACTGCGTGAAGAGCTGGAAGCGGAGTGACATTGTCACTTAGCTGAGGTTAATTGCGTTAATTATCGATAAAATAAGGGCAAATTATTTATGAATAATTTGCCCTTATTATTTCAATGACAATAAAAATTATTTATCATTTAATCCAATCACCAGTTTTCCCGGCTTAATTTCCAGTCCCTTAGCGAATTTTGCCGCTGCTGCTTCGGACTTGCTTTTTTCCGGATTCAGAACATAAACCGGATGAGTATCAAAAAACTCAGTTAACGAGGTATTCAGATAAGGAATCAATGCTTTGATCGGTCCAGCTACTTTTTCTGGGGTAGTCTGATAATCAATAATTTCCAGCCCTTTGACAAAAATAGCCCCTTTCTCTGCATCAAATACAGGCTTGGCCCTGATAGCCAATGTCATATCGGCCTGTGTTGAACCAAATAATGTTGAAATTTCAACTTTTCCCTTGCTGGTCAGGATGATTTTTTCCGGATCCTGACGGCCTATCTGACTACTTAAATTTCCCAGAGAAACATTGAAATTTGCTATGCCAGCAATTCCAATTTCTTTCTGATAATGCACTTTTTTTAATAAATAATCATTGAGCAAGCCTTCACTGATGCTGAGATCTTTAAACTGACCGCAACCACTGAGTAAACCAATCAGCACTAATGCTGCCCCTAATAAAAACTTTTTCATGCCGGCTCCTATATTTATTTTTGCTGGGCAGATTCTACACCATTATTCATATTGTTAATGTCTACTAATGGTTACTGGTTCGATTTTTTTCTGATTAAATTGGCGATGAAGAGCATAAATGGTGAATAAGCCGATCAATCCTAATAAAACCCACGGCAATTGAGGCATATTCAAAGCATGGCCAGTATCATAAAGCCAGCCGCCACCGGTATAGCCCAATACGCCACCTAGCGCCAGCCCTAATCGACTGAATCCCATATAACTGCCACGAGCTCTTGGATCTGCCAGACCGGCGCTGAGGGTTTCCCGGGCGGGCTCTGCCGTAACAGTACCCAGGTAAAACAGGGCAATAAGGGCAAAAAGCAGGTGTAATTGGTTAATCCAGCCGATAGGAAACATGCACAGGCTCATTAAAAATAAGCCTATCATCAGGCGCTGTTCCATGCGGAAATGTTTTTCACTCCACCGGGCGATAGGGTAAAGCAATGTCAGGGAAATAACCGCTTCGATAGCATACATCCATTTTACGGCGGTGTGGCTGCCGGACATTTCATGGATAATAATCGGGAACATCAGCATCACTTGTACTGATAAAATAAAATACCCTGTCAGGGTCAGTACATAATAAAAGAAGCGACGATCTTTAATAACCCGCATCATACCTTCTTTGATAGGTGTGCGGATTGTCGAGATACGATATGCAGGTAATAGCCAGGCATTTGCAATGGCTGCCAGAACGAAAATCCCGGCGCCTATCCAGCACACCATATTGAAATTGTATTGTAATAACCAGCTTCCTATCAGTGCACCAATCACAGCGCCTGCGCTGTCTTGCATCAATAATAGTGAATAGAAACGACCGCGTTCATGTGGGCGGGTTAGCTTAATGACCAGCGCAGCTCGTGGTGGATCGAACAATGTTCCACCCAAACCAGATAAAATACAGGAAAAGATTAATATCCACGGTTCAGAAGCTATTGCCATCAAAGCGAAGCCTAATGCGCGCAGTAACATACCGCAGACAATCATCGGCTTGGCACCAAATTTATCAGCAATGGCACCACCAAAAATGCCCAGCCCTTGCTGAACAAACTGTCGAGTCCCCAGAGCGAGCCCGACAATGACGGCGGCCCAACCCATTTGCTCGACGAAACGGATCGAAATTAATGGAAAAACAACGAAAAATCCCAGAACAACCAATATGTTATCAAGTAATAAAAAATATTTACCTAAACTACGGGCCTGTGAAACCAATGACATTTCGCACCATCAATATATGAGAAAATAAAAATGAAATTTCTATCATTTTGTACGCAATCCTATTTTTAAGATAGAGGATTTATATATGATATTTTTTTATCGTAAAACAATGATATTGGCTTTTATTAGCTATAAATTATTCAGAATCTTTTTAAAATAAATATCGGGAGAGGGCATGTTTGGTTATCGGTCTACATCGCCTAAAGTTCGTTTTATTACGGACAGGATGATCGTCCGTCTGGTATATGAGCGTGATGCTTATCGTTTGGCTGAATATTATTCAGAAAATAAAGAGTTTCTTAAACCGTGGGAGCCGATAAGAGATCGGAGTTTTTACCAACCTTCGGGCTGGACGAATAAGCTGAGTTATGTTGCGGAATTACAACGGCAAAATGCGACATTTAATTTTGTGTTGTTGGATCCTAATGAGAATGAAATTTTAGGTGTGGCAAATTTTACCAATGTTGTACGTGGTGCATTTCACTCCTGTTATTTGGGTTATTCTCTGGCGGAAAAATTACAAGGGCAGGGGATTATGTATGAAGCATTGCAGCCTGCTCTTCGTTATATGCAAAATCACCAGAAAATGCACCGGATCATGGCTAACTATATGCCGCATAATCAACGAAGTGGAAATTTGCTTAAGAAACTGAATTTTGAGCAGGAAGGGTATGCAAAAAAATACTTAATGATAGATGGTGTCTGGCAGGATCATGTTCTGACGGCATTAACCAACAATGATTGGTGAACGGGAAAGAGCATACAGGGTTAAAAATAATTAATAAAAAGGAGATAGCCAATGTAGGCAGGGTTTTTGTCTGTTAAACTTTGCCTATCAGTGCTATCTCATCGGATCATATTCGGTTCCATTTTAAGCATATCTGATGACGTTGCTTTACGCTTTCACGCTCATTTCATAGAAATATACTTATTAAACAATATCATGAACTTACTAAAATCACTGGCAGCCGTCAGTTCAATGACGATGTTTTCCCGCGTTCTGGGTTTCATCCGTGATGCTATTATTGCCCGTATATTTGGTGCAGGCGTAGCAACAGACGCCTTCTTTGTTGCGTTCAAATTACCTAACCTATTACGCCGTATTTTTGCCGAGGGGGCTTTTTCACAGGCTTTTGTTCCCATTCTTGCTGAATATAAAAATCAGCAGGGGGATGAAGCAACACGCACCTTTATCGCCTATGTATCGGGTATGCTGACATTAATCTTAGCGATTGTTACCGTAATTGGGATAATTGCTGCGCCGTGGGTGATTTATGTGACCGCGCCGGGTTTTGCTGATACACCGGATAAGTTTACGCTGACCCGTGATTTACTCAGAGTCACATTCCCTTATATTTTTTTAATATCTTTGGCATCTTTGGCAGGGGCAATTCTGAATACATGGAACCGTTTTTCAGTACCTGCTTTTGCACCCACTTTGCTTAATGTCAGCATGATCTTCTTTGCGTTGTTCGTGGCACCGTACTGTAACCCTCCCGTGATGGCGCTAGGATGGGCTGTGGTTGCTGGTGGTATTTTGCAACTGGCTTACCAGCTCCCTCATCTGAAAAAAATAGGTATGTTAGTGCTGCCTCGGGTTTCTTTCCGTGATAGTGGTGTATGGCGTGTTATCCGCCAGATGGGACCGGCTATTCTGGGGGTATCAGTCAGCCAGATTTCTTTGATTATCAATACGATTTTTGCTTCATTTCTGGTTTCCGGCTCTGTTTCATGGATGTATTACGCAGATCGATTAATGGAATTACCTTCTGGCGTCTTAGGGGTCGCATTAGGAACGATTTTATTGCCATCTCTGGCAAAAAGTTTTTCCAGTGGGAATCATGATGAATACCGGAAACTGATGGATTGGGGGCTACGCCTTTGCTTTTTGTTGGCATTGCCTTGTGCTGTGGCATTGGGGATTTTGGCTGAACCATTAACAGTATCACTGTTTCAGTATGGTAATTTTTCTGCTTTTGATGCAGCCATGACACAACGGGCATTGATCGCCTATTGCTTTGGCTTAATGGGGTTGATCGTTGTTAAGGTTCTGGCTCCCGGTTTTTATTCCCGTCAGGATATTAAAACACCGGTTAAGATTGCGATTGCAACCCTGATTTTAACTCAGTTAATGAACCTTGCTTTTATCGGTCCCCTGAAACATGCAGGATTAGCCCTTTCCATAGGTTTAGCTGCCTGTTTCAATGCAGTGATGCTGTACTGGCAACTGCGTAAGCGTGAGATATTTAAACCATTAGCAGGATGGGGAGTATTCTTGCTTAAATTGCTGGTGGCAATTGTAGTTATGGTTGGTGTTCTGCTGGCAATGCTATGGCTCATGCCGAACTGGGAGCAGGGTAATATGGCAATGCGTTTGTTAAGACTGATGGGCGTTGTGGTTGCCGGGGCAGGCAGTTATTTTGCTGCATTAGCTTTATTGGGATTCCGGTTAAAGGATTTCGCACATCGGGGATTGCAGTGATTATTTAGTCTATTAGTGTGTTTAAATATCCCGCCGCAAACGGCGGGATATTTTTATAGTTCGATTACATCCGCTCTACAGTCTGAATCCCCAAAGTATCCAGACCCTGCTTCAGGGTTTTTGCCGTCAGCAATGCCAGTTTCAGGCGGCTCTGACGCAATTCTTCATTTTCCGCATTCAGGATTGGGCAGTGTTCGTAGAAACTGGAGAACAGGCCAGCCAGATCATACAGGTAAGCACACATCACATGTGGTGTCCCTTCACGAGCTACTGTTGTGATTGTTTCTTCGAATTGCAGAAGACGGGTAGCCAGCGTTTGCTCGCGTTCTTCATTCAGTACAACGGGCAGTGTCAGGCTGTTTTCATCGATTTCAGCGCGTTTGAAAATAGAGGATACACGGGTATATGCATACTGCATATAAGGAGCAGTGTTGCCATCAAAGGCCAGCATATTATCCCAGTCAAATACATAGTCTGTTGTACGGCTCTTGGAGAGATCGGCGTATTTTACTGCGCCAATACCAACTGCCTCGATAACTTTTTTAAGTTCATCTTCCGGCATATCCGGGTTTTTCGCACGGATAAGTGCATCTGCGCGTTCAATGGCTTCATCCAGTAGATCAGCTAATTTCACTGTACCGCCTGCGCGGGTTTTGAATGGTTTGCCATCTTTGCCCAGCATCATGCCGAACATGTGATGTTCCAGTGACATGGATTCAGGGATGTAGCCGGCTTTGCGTACAATTGTCCACGCCTGCATTAAATGTTGGTGCTGGCGTGAATCGATGTAGTAAAGCACACGGTCTGCATTCAGGATTTCATGACGGTATTTGGCACAGGCGATATCTGTCGTTGTATAGAGGTAGCCACCATCTTTTTTCTGGATGATAACGCCCATCGGTTCGCCTTCTTTATTTTTGAATTCGTCAAGGTAAACCACGGTTGCGCCATCACTTTCAACAGCTATGCCACGTTGTTTCAGGTCAGCAACGATCCCCGGCAGCATATCGTTATAAAGGCTTTCACCCATCACGTCTTTTTCTGTCAACGTGACATTCAGGCGGTCATAAGTTGCCTGATTCTGTGACATGGTTATTTCAACCAATTTACGCCACATATTGCGGCAATATTCATCACCGCCTTGTAGTTTTACAACATAGCCGCGGGCGCGAATGGCAAATTCTTCGTCTTCGTCGTAATTTTTCTTGGCGGCGCGATAAAATTCTTCCAAATCTTCTAATGCCATATCACTGGCATTTTCATTCTGTACTTTTTCCAGATAGGCGATCAGCATGCCGAACTGAGTACCCCAGTCGCCAAGGTGGTTAGCACGAATAACTTTATGGCCGAGGAATTCAAGGGTACGCGCTGCAGCATCACCGATGATGGTTGAGCGAATATGACCGATATGCATTTGTTTAGCGACATTAGGAGCAGAATAATCGATAACGATAGTCTGTGGTTCTACAGGTGATACCCCCAGTTTTTCTGCTGTCAGCGCGTTTTCTACATTTGTGGCAACCCATGTTTTATCAAGGAAGATATTGATAAAACCCGGACCCGCGATTTCGACTTTGCTGGCAATTCCTTGCAGATCCAGCAAATTGACAACTTTTTCTGCCAGTTGTCGTGGAGGCATACCAACTTTTTTCGCTGCCGCCATGACACCATTTGCTTGATAGTCACCAAATTGAGCTTTTGCAGATTGACGAACGTGAGCCTCACTATCGGCTGGAGCACCAGCTGCAATCAGCGCACTACTGATTTTTTCTGAAAGAATAGCCTGTATATTCACAGTGTTACCTTAAATTACGTACCAAAACTACACATTTTTATAATGCAGCATTTTCTGGCATGCGGGTTATGAGAAAATAACGGGGTTTATACCATATTCAATACCCTGCATGCTACTATCAGCCCCAGTTGGCAGGGGGACTTTTTGTTTTTGCCACTTCTTTTGGTGGATTCTTCGTCGAGGAAAGATATCTGATAGCATCATTAATCTCTGATACGAAGAAAAGCTGGTTATTTTGATGACTTTCCACAACAAAAGCACGAAAACTAGTGCTGATATTGGTGTACTTCGTCATATTCCCTAAAATAGCGACTTTTACCCGATAATTAACGAAGATTTGCAGCATCTCGCCAGCAATTCCCGTTTTTAATCTGAAAAAATCAGGATGAAAGCAAGCCTCATTGATTATGAAATCAGCAATGTTTCTGTATTCATGACTAAGGATAATATTAATGACATCCTGCCATGAGCGGAAAGGCTCTGGGTTATCCGTAATATGGATAAATAATGTGTTTGTTATTACGCCAAAATAATAGAAATATTAATAATTACTATCCAATACAAAGAATTAATGAGTAATTATAATAATATGCTCTCTTAAATTAAGAATTAGTGGCTGAACAAAATATGAGCCTCTGTACAGGCAATTATCGCGCTGATAAAGAGTCATATAAATGTGATTAATACTCTGATATTTAGAAAATATTTAGCTAATGGATTTATCTTGTTGGATGTTCAGATTGTTATAATTGTGCAGCTAATAGCTGATAATGCCACTGTGATCAAGCATTATTCTTTTTCTATCTATTAATCTTGATAAAAATGCGGACATATCAGCAAAATTGACTTTTTCATAACGATTTATCAGCAAAAAATTCTGTTCTTGTGATTTGCAATATGTCATTTTGAAAAATAGTTGTCATAGTTAATAAGTTCGCTAATGGAATATTTCGAATCTATTTATGACGCATTGACAGATTTGAATTCAGAGGAGGGGTTAATGCTAAAACTGGAAATTTGCTGTTATAGCGTAAATTGTGCGCTTATTGCACAAGAGGCAGGAGCTGATCGAATCGAATTGTGTGCAGGGCCATTGGAAGGGGGGCTGACCCCCAGTATGGGAATATTAAAACAAGCGTTGCAGTGCTTATTTATTCCTGTACACCCGATTGTTCGGCCCAGAGGAGGGGATTTTTGCTACAGTAAATTCGATTTTGAAGCGATGAAAAATGATGTTTCCTGTATCCGCGATATGGGGTTTCCCGGTGTTTCCTTCGGTATTTTGAACGAAGAAGGGAAAGTTGATATGTTGCGCATGAGGCAACTAATGTCCTTGGCTGGAGATATGGCTGTTACGTTCCATCGCGCTTTTGATATGTGTTGTGATCCGCTATATACGCTGGACCAGCTGACTGAACTGGGTGTAAAGCGTATATTAACTTCTGGTCAGCAAAGTAGTGCAGAGTTAGGCTTACATTTATTAAAAGAGTTGGCGCAGGCCAGTCGTGGCCCTAGTATTATGCCGGGAGCGGGTGTCCGGGCCAGTAATATTAGTAAGTTTTTAGAAATTGGAGTAAAGGAAGTGCACAGCTCAGCAGGTAAAATTGTATCTTCTAAAATGGTCTACCGTAAGGCTGGTGTAAGAATGAATTCCGAAGACCGTGAAATGGAGGAATACACGAATTATAGTGTCGATCCTGAGTTAGTAGAATCCATGAAAGGAGTGATGATCCTGATTGATAACTAAATCCCGGCTAAAACCACCTCTGAACATTGAAGGTGTGAACTGCCATAACGAGCAATTCACACATCAATATTTAAATTTTCAGGTATTAAGGCTTGCGGGCAATAAGAACGGCGCGCAATGGTGCCGGATAGCCTTCGATTGTTTTGCGCTGATCTGACGGGTCAAGGAAATCAGCCAAAGATTCAGTTTTCATCCACTCTGTCTGACGTTGCTCATCCGTCGTTGTCACTGCCTGATCAACGATCCTGACATCGACAAAACCACATTTTTCCAGCCATGTTTTCAACATTTCAGCTGAAGGAATAAAGTAAACATTGCGCATTTGCGCGTAACGTTCACCCGGGATTAGGCATTGATATTCATCTCCTTCAATGACTAAACTTTCCAGAATCAGCTCCCCGCCTGAGACTAACTGATTTTTCAACTGCCACAAATGGTCAAGAGGTGAACGGCGATGATAAAGCACCCCCATGGAGAAGACAGTATCAAATGCTTTTAATTCAGGTAACTGTTCAATACCCAGCGGGAGCAGGTGAGCACGCTGGTCATTACCCAAGAGTTTTCTGACGGCTTCAAACTGGCAAAGGAAAAGTTGAGTAGGATCGATACCGACAACTAACTCCGCACCTTCGCCGACCATACGCCACATGTGATAACCACTGCCACAACCGACATCAAGTATGGTTTTTCCTTCGAGAGGGGAGAGATGTGGTAAAACACGATCCCATTTCCAGTCAGAACGCCATTCAGTATCAATTTCAACACCGTATAACGAAAAAGGCCCTTTGCGCCAGGGCATCAGGATTTTCAGAATATTGCGGATACGTGCCTTTTCACCATCGGGTAATTCGGGAATGTGTGTGGCGATAACACCATTCTTCAGATCAAGGTGAGATGGTTGAATTTCAGGCAAATTATCCAGATTCTTTAACCATGAGCTGAATTGGCCGTGTAATGAGGCTTTCTGCCAATGGTTTAATTGTGCCGGTAAGCATTCCAACCAATGATTCAGGTGGTTTTTGGCAATTAATTGATAAAAATTCCCGAAATCAATCATTATTCGGCTCCCTTAACAGCTAATAACGAACCGAAATTGAAACACTGGAACCAGACTTCGCTATGCTGAAAACCGGCTTGTTTCAGGCGTGATTTATGAGTCTCAACAGAATCTGTCCGCATGACATTTTCCAGCATGCTGCGTTTTTGACTAATTTCCAGCTCACTGTAACCATTAGCCCGTTTGAAGTCATGATGCATGCTGAACAGTAACTCGCCAATGTTCTGATCTTCAAAATTGAACTTCTCAGACAGAACCAGAACGCCCCCGGGTTTTAGTCCGGCATAAATTTTATTTAATATTTTCTGGCGATCATCCGGCTGAAGAAACTGCAATGTGAAATTCAGTACCACCATTGAAGCATTTTGAATGTCGGTATCAAGAATATCCTGTTCGATGATTTCAACGGGAGTTTTTGCCTTGAAAGCATCAATATGACGGCGGCAGCGCTCGACCATAGCCGGTGAGTTATCAACAGCAATAATACGGCAGCCGTCAACATCAATATTGCGGCGAATAGATAAAGTGGCTGCACCGAGGGAGCAACCAAGATCATAAATCTGGCTGTCCGGCGTGACAAAGCGGCTTGCCAGCATGCCTATCATGGAGATGATATTTGAGTAACCAGGAATGGAGCGTTTCACCATATCTGGAAAGACTTCGGCAACACGTTCATCAAAACTCCAGTCACCTAAGTTAGCGATTGGAGCAGAAAACAGACTGTCCCGTTGGTTGTGCGGATCTTGATTTGACATAACAACATTGATTTTGGAAACAATTAAGAATTGGCTATTCTAGCAGAATGCAGGAAAAGGCAGGAAGCGCTAATCTAACAGAACTGTTTTGAGCAGTAAGATCAGGTAGTAAAGATGCCAATTGAAATGAATAATTGGCCTCTTTAATAATCAGTCAATTGGGGGCAGGTTACGAATAAGGAGAAAATATTGGCTCCCAGGGCAAATAATATATGTTGGCAACAACCATTATGATCATTGACATAAAGGTCGCCCCCATACCCATTCGCCGCCATCGGAGTTCACGCTGCTTTAGGCCATAGAAATGCAATAACCTGCCAGCAAGTAGCAATATTCCGCAAATATGCAGCATCCAGACTGTTGCTCCATTCATCTCCATGACCAGTAACAAAAGTAAGGAAATAGGAATATATTCAACAGCATTACCATGAACGCGAATCGCTGTTTGTAATTCGTAAAAACCGCCATCACCATATGCAACCTGATACTGTGTTCTTAATTTAATCACATCAAGAGACAGTTTAATTAACAATAGTGCGCCCAATACAATATAAAGTGAGCTAACCATTTCTAACTCCATTGCCTAACCCAAAAACGGCTTACTGATGATAAACCTCAAAAGTAAAACTGTCGCTATAAATCATCATATTTAATAATAAATTGGATTTGGTTTATCTGATCGTGAAAATTGTCTTGTCATGAAGCGTGTTATAGCCTTATCTCCGGATAGAATTTCCAGTATAATGGCTTCCTTTTTTGACAATTCTTCCTAAAAGAACAATGCCAAAATTTCCGCAGCAGAATGCATAACGAGCTGAGTAAAAGGATATTGTATGCGTACTAATTATTGTGGGCAGTTGAGCCGGGCCCATGAAGGCCAAAAAGTGACTTTATCAGGTTGGGTAAACCGCCGTCGTGATTTGGGTGGTCTTATTTTTATTGATATGCGAGATCGTGAAGGTATCGTTCAGGTATTTTTTGATCCGGATAGAAAAGACGCATTTGCTCAGGCTTCTGAACTGCGTAATGAGTTTTGTATTCAAATTACCGGGATTGTGCGCGCCCGTCCTGACAGCCAGATCAATAAAGATATGGCGACAGGGGAAATTGAAGTTTTTGCTGAAAGTCTTGAAATCTTCAACCGTTCAGAGCCATTACCGCTGGATAGCAACCAAAACAACAGTGAAGAACAGCGCCTGAAATATCGCTATCTTGATCTGCGTCGCACGGAAATGTCTCAGCGTTTCAAAACCCGGGCAAAAATCACTAGTTTTGTCCGTCGCTTTATGGATGATGCCGGTTTTCTGGATGTGGAAACTCCGATGCTGACTAAAGCAACACCAGAAGGTGCGCGGGATTATCTGGTACCAAGCCGTGTACATAAAGGCAAGTTTTATGCACTGCCTCAGTCTCCACAGCTGTTCAAGCAATTGCTGATGATGTCCGGTTTTGACCGTTATTATCAAATCGTCAAATGTTTCCGTGATGAAGACCTGCGTGCTGATCGTCAGCCAGAATTCACTCAGATTGATGTTGAAACTTCATTTATGACCGCTGAGCAGGTTCGCGAAATCATGGAAAAAATGATCCGTGAACTGTGGCTGGAAATTCGTGGTGTCGATTTGGGGACTTTCCCTATTATGACGTTCGCTGAAGCTATGCGCCGCTTTGGTTCGGACAAACCGGATCTGCGTAACCCGCTGGAATTAGTTGATGTTGCTGATTTGGTTAAAGACGTTGAATTTGCTGTTTTCGCTGAACCGGCGAATAGCCCTAAAGGGCGTGTAGCAACCATTCGTGTACCGGGTGGCGCTGAGCTGAGCCGCAAACAGATAGATGAATACGGCAAGTTTGTCGGGATCTATGGTGCGAAAGGATTGGCATGGATGAAGGTTAATAACCGTGCCGCTGGTCTGGAAGGTGTTCAAAGCCCGATTGCCAAGTTCCTGTCCGCAGAAGTGGTTGAGGGCTTGTTGTCCCGTACTAATGCACAAGACGGAGATATTCTGTTCTTCGGTGCTGATCAGAAAAATATCGTTACCGATGCCATGGGCGCACTGCGTCTGAAAGTGGGTCGTGACCTGAACCTGACTGACCTGACCAGCTGGAAACCGCTTTGGGTTGTTGATTTCCCAATGTTTGAAGGCGATGGAGAAGGTGGTCTGGCTGCAATGCACCATCCATTTACTTCTCCATGCGATATGTCTGCTGAAGATCTGGAAAGTAGCCCTGAATCTGCTATTGCGAATGCATATGATATGGTTATCAATGGCTACGAAGTGGGTGGTGGTTCAGTCCGTATCCATCGTAATGAAATGCAGCAGGCGGTATTCCGCATTCTGGGTATCACCGAAGAAGAGCAACAGGAAAAATTCGGTTTCCTTCTGAATGCCCTGAAATATGGCACTCCTCCTCATGCAGGGCTGGCTTTTGGTCTGGATCGCCTCGTCATGTTGCTGACAGATACTGATAATATCCGTGATGTGATTGCATTCCCGAAAACAACCGCAGCAGCATGTCTGATGACTGAAGCACCGGGTTACGCAAGTTCGGCAGCACTGGAAGAGTTAGCTATTTCGGTTACTAAAAAAGAGAGCGAATAATGGATTACAAGCGCCCTGAATCTGTACTGGTTGTTATTTATGCTGCCGACAGCAAAAGGGTGCTGATGTTACAACGGCGGGACGATCCTGATTTCTGGCAATCCGTTACGGGGAGCCTCGAAGAGAACGAAAAGCCGTATGAAGCAGCGTTGCGTGAAGTACAGGAAGAGATCGGGATTGATATTATCAGTGCCAATCTTGAACTGATAGATTGCCAGCGCAGCCTCTATTATGAGATTTTCTCACATTTACGTTATCGATATGCTCCCGGGGTAACACGGAACAAAGAACACTGGTTTTTGCTGCCGTTGCCCGGGGAGTGCGAGATCCTGCTGACAGAGCATCTGGCTTATCAATGGTTGGCAGTGGAAAAAGCTGCCAGCCTGACTAAGTCATGGAGTAATCAGCAGGCAATTGAAGAGTTTGTTATTTAGTCTGCTAAACCTGACAGATTTCACTTTACCGCAGATAAAGCAGGTAAACTGAATGATGAAGGGCACAGACGTTTTATCGGAGATATTTTCATGGCAGGTCATAGTAAGTGGGCCAATACGAAGCACCGTAAAGCGGCGCAGGATGCAAAACGCGGTAAAATTTTCACTAAAATTATCCGTGAGTTAGTCACTGCAGCACGTTTGGGCGGTGGTGATCCTGATTCTAACCCACGTCTTCGCGCAGCGATTGACAAGGCACTGTCCAATAACATGACTCGTGATACCTTAAACCGTGCTATTGCCCGTGGTGTGGGTAATGACGAGTCAGATAACATGGAAACCATCATTTATGAAGGTTATGGCCCGGGTGGTACAGCTGTAATGGTTGAGTGCCTGAGTGATAACCGTAACCGTACAGTTTCCGATGTTCGTCACGCATTCACCAAAACCGGCGGTAATTTGGGTACGGATGGTTCTGTTGCTTATCTGTTCACCAAAAAGGGTGTTATTTCCTATGCGCCGGGTCTGGATGAAGATGCTGTGATGGAAGCGGCTTTGGAAGCAGGCGCTGATGATGTTGAAACTTATGATGATGGTGCGATTGATGTCTATACTACACCAGAGAGTTTTGGTGAGGTTAAAGATGCACTGGATGCAGCGGGTTTCAAGGCTGATTCTGCCGAAGTTTCCATGATCCCATCGACGAAAGCAGAACTGGACGCAGAAACTGCACCTAAATTACTTCGTCTGATTGATATGCTTGAAGACTCTGACGACGTTCAAGAAGTTTATCACAATGGTGAAATCTCTGATGAAGTTGCAGCCTTGCTGTAATTAACATTAGGGTTCACAGCGTAGAGAAAGTGCCCCTCATGTCAGGGCACTTTCTCTAACGTTTTTATTTCATGCATTCTTATTCCGGATTTCTTTATTCCATAGTTTTTATTCCATACAACAGGTGAATAAACAGCATGGCGGTTATTCTTGGTATAGACCCTGGTTCCAGAGTGACAGGGTATGGTGTTATCCGCCAGCAGGGACGACAGCTTATTTATCTTGGCAGCGGTTGTATCCGGACAAAAGTTGATGATCTTCCCGGTCGTTTACAGCGAATCTATGCAGGTGTTGCTGAAATAATCACTCAATTCCAACCTGATGTTTTCGCAATAGAGCAAGTTTTTATGGCGAAAAATGCAGATTCAGCCTTAAAACTTGGGCAGGCGCGTGGTGTCGCTATTGTTGCGGCAGTTAATGAATCCATTCCTGTATTTGAGTATGCAGCACGTCAGGTGAAACAAACGGTTGTGGGCACTGGCGCAGCAGATAAAAGTCAGGTTCAGCATATGGTTCGTTCAATGCTGAAATTATCAGCTAACCCGCAGGCCGATGCAGCAGATGCTTTAGCGATTGCGATTACACATTGTCATATGAGCCAGAATTTACTCCGTATGGGCAATGCGAGGTTAAATTTAGCGCGAGGGCGTCTGAAATAACCTTTCAATTGTTTTGGCTGGATATGCATCCAGCTTTTTTTATGCTATAAGCTTTATCGAATCATTTATTTTTATTTTCAGGGGGTAAGTAGTGATAGGGCGTTTGAGAGGAACTGTATTGGAAAAACAGCCACCACTGGTTTTGTTAGAAACGAATGGTGTAGGTTATGAAGTTCATATGCCAATGACCTGCTTCTATGAACTACCTGAAATTGGTCAGGAAGCCATATTATTCACTCAGTTCATTGTACGGGAAGATGCTCAACTACTATATGGGTTTAATGATAAGCAAGAGCGTGCTCTTTTCCGTGAACTGATTAAAGTTAATGGCGTCGGGCCAAAACTGGCACTGGCGATCCTTTCTGGTATGTCTGCTCAGCAATTTGTTACTGCTATTGAGCAGGAGGCTATTTCTTCTCTGGTTAAGTTACCGGGAGTTGGTAAAAAAACAGCGGAAAGATTAGTCGTAGAAATGAAAGATCGTTTTAAAGGGCTTAATGGCGATCTGTTCAATCAAAATAGCGATATTAATTTGCCAGCAGCAACACAACCGGCTAATTCCGATGCTGATATTGAAGCAGAAGCTGCGGCAGCTCTGGTTTCACTGGGATATAAACCACAGGAAGCAAGCCGGATGGTCAGCAAAGTGGCTAAACCGGGCGCAGATTGTGAAACCCTTATCCGAGAAGCGCTTCGTGCGGCTCTATAATGGCAGGAGTTAAGTGATGATTGAAGCTGATCGTCTGGTTTCAGCAGAAATTCTGCAAGATGATGAGGCGGTTGATCGCGCTATCAGGCCAAAATTCTTATCTGAATATGTTGGTCAGCCTCATGTCTGTGAGCAAATGGAGATTTTTATTCAGGCTGCACGGCAGAGGGGGGATGCGTTAGATCACCTGCTGATTTTTGGCCCTCCAGGATTGGGTAAAACTACGCTGGCGAATATCGTTGCCAACGAAATGGGTGTGAATCTGCGTACAACTTCAGGGCCAGTATTGGAAAAAGCGGGTGATCTCGCTGCGATGCTGACGAACCTTGAACCTCATGACGTTCTGTTTATTGACGAAATCCACCGTTTATCTCCGGTTGTAGAAGAAATTCTTTATCCGGCGATGGAAGACTATCAGTTGGATATCATGATTGGCGAAGGGCCGGCTGCCCGTTCAATCAAGATTGATTTGCCTCCGTTTACATTAGTCGGCGCTACAACCCGCGCAGGCTCTTTAACTTCTCCTTTACGTGATCGATTTGGTATCGTGCAGCGCCTTGAGTTTTATAACGTTGATGATCTGCAAAGTATCGTTTCCCGTAGTGCCCGTTATATGGGGTTGGAGATTTCAGACGATGGAGCAAGGCAAATTGCCATGCGTTCCCGTGGAACTCCGCGTATCACAAACCGTTTGCTGCGGCGGGTACGTGACTTTGCTCAGGTAAAAGGCGATGGTTCAGTTGACAATGATATCGCCGCTAAAGCCCTTGATATGCTGAATGTGGATTCAGCGGGTTTTGATTATCTTGACCGCAAATTACTGGTTGCCATTATCGATAAATTTATGGGCGGCCCGGTTGGTTTGGATAACATCGCCGCAGCTATTGGTGAAGAGCGGGAAACCATAGAAGATGTTCTGGAGCCTTTTCTGATACAGCAGGGTTTTATCCAGCGTACACCTCGGGGCCGAATAGCAACTAACCATGCTTACCGGCATTTTGGTTTGAGCAAAGAAAACGAGTAAAAATTACATTAATGACTACTCCTCCTGAAGCAGATAATGCATTGTTAATCCTCCAGAATAGATTAGCGGAATCGCTGGTGGCTGTTTACCTTCATGGATCGGCTGTGGCAGGAGGTCTTCGCCCAAACAGTGACGTAGATTTACTGGTAGTCATTAATAAACCACTGACGTCTGAAATCCGGGAATGTCTTGCTACTGATTTAATGCTGATATCGGGCCGATATCCTTCTGATCCTGATGGACGTCGCCCGGTTGAACTGATTGTTTTCCTGTGCACTGATCTGACAGCATCGAATTATCCAGCCCGAAGTGAGTTCATATATGGCGAATGGCTACGTCATCAATATGAAGAAAGAAAAATGCTTAAACCTGTTTGTGATCCGGAACTAACTTTAGTGTTGGCTCAGTCACGACAGGAAGCGACCCCTCTGATTGGCCCACCCGTAAGTGATCTAATTCCAGTTATTCCAAAGTCAGAGATTCGTCGGGCTATTAAAGATGTTCTGCCGGGGTTAATTGAAACCTTACAGGGAGATGAACGTAATGTTTTGTTAACGCTGGCGCGTATGTGGAGAACGTTAGTTACCGGAGAGTTTGTTCCTAAGGATATTGCTGCTGACTGGGCGGCGGCACGTCTTCCCGCTATACAATCCACAGTCTTGGCTGATGCGCGGAAGGCTTATTTGAGTGGGAATGAAGAAGATTGGCAGAGTCGTCAGCAGGAACTTCATATTACGATAAATTCTCTGAGTGACTGGGTGATGAAAAGTTAATAATGTACCAATGGATCATGCAGACCCAAGACACGATAGCATGTATTATCTTGCGGAAAGAAGCATAACGAAAATTGTGAGCTTAATTAAACTGGAATATGAGTCAGAACGGTTAAAAAATATAGGTGAGTTACTCATATCTCTAGATAAAGATAATATATTGTCATAATTGAATTTATAAAAGATATTGTTTTTTATAGTGAAAAATTATATTGGTAAGGAATGAAGTTATTGATGTTGATTAGTCTTGAAATTCACTTGGCGAGTAAATTTAATGTTGATTTAAATAAAAGGGCCATAATTATTTAAATTATGACCCAACTATTTATTTGATTAAAAAATTAACTTTTTGCCTTACAAGTTAAACTTAAAGCAAATAATACCGCAGCACAAAGCACAACAGAAGGCCCTGCTGGTGTGTTATAAAACGCGGATAAAGTCAACCCGCCGGTAACGGAAAACATACCTATACCAATTGCACAAATTGCCATCTGTTCAGGTGTGCGAGCAAAACGACGAGCAGTAGCTGCCGGGATAATAAGTAAAGAAGTGATTATCAGCGCTCCGACGAATTTCATTGCTAGCCCGATAGTTAATGCAGTGACCAGCATCAACAATATACGTAACCGCTGAATATTAACTCCATCAACGAAAGCCAGATCCTGACTGACGGTCATCGACAGTAAAGCGCGCCATTGCCATGCTAGTAACCCTGCCACAATAACAACGCCTGCCGTAATCAGCCAGAGGTCTTCATACGTTACAGAAAGTAGGTCACCGAACAAATAAGCCATCAGATCGACGCGGATGCCGCTCATAAAGCTGACAACCACTAAACCCAGTGATAATGCGCTATGGGCCATAATGCCCAGTAATGTATCAACGGCTAATTGTGGACGTTTTTCCAGCCAGACCAGAATAACAGCCAGTATCAGTGTCACTGCAATCACCGCATAAAACGGATTCACATCTAACAGGAAGCCGAATGCCACACCAAGCAGTGAAGCATGGGCCAGTGTATCGCCAAAATAGGACATTCTGCGCCAGACAACAAAAGAGCCAAGAGGCCCTGCGGCAATCGCCAATAAAACTCCGGCCAGCCAGCCCGGAAATAGTAGTTCGATCATTGGCGAGGCTCTCCACCCTTTTTCAAAATAATTTTCCCTCTTAAATCGTGATGATGATTATGATGATGGCGATAAACTGCCAGCTGTTCGGCACCGCGGTGACCAAACATGGCAATAAATTCCGGATGCATGGATACCACTTCTGGGGTACCTGAGCAGCAAATGTGTTGATTAAGGCATAAAACCTCGTCTGTTTTCGCCATCACCAAGTGCAGGTCATGCGATACCATAAGGACAGCGCAATTTAGTTCTGTTCTGATTTGATTAATTAAATCATAAAGTGCTAATTGACCATTCACATCCACACCTTGTGTCGGTTCATCGAGAACCAGCAGTTGAGGATGATTGAGTAATGCTCTGGCGAGCAAAACTCGTTGAGTTTCTCCTCCTGATAGTTTTTGCATGGGTTGCTGCAATAAATGAGCAGCTTTGACTCGTTCTAAAACAGGGGTGATATCGGTTGATTTAACCCCCGGTTTAAGCATCATGAAACGTTTAACAGTCAAAGGAAGAGTAGGGTCAAGATTTAATTTTTGTGGAACGTATCCTATCCTTAGTGTTTGGTTGTGCTCAATGACACCGGAAGTAGGACGAATTAATCCTAGAACAATGCGTACTAACGTTGATTTACCGGCTCCATTTGGGCCGATTAACGTCAGGATCTTACCTTGTGTAAGGCTGAAAGAAATATTGTTTAATACCGTGCGGCTACCAAACTTAACCGTAATGTTTTTCAGGGTGATCATAATTGGCATGTTACATAACAGGCATGTTAAAAGTGTCTTGCAGAATCATTGGAATGTTATAATATAACATTTTTAGATTCTATGCATGGGATATTCATAATATGTTACACAAACCACACAGATACGCGCATACATTTTTTCGTCAGGCAGCTCTGATTTCTGTGCTGACCGCGGGTATTAATTATTCTGCACAGGCGGATGTTGTCACATCTATTCGTCCTCTGGGCTTTATTGCTGCAGCTATTGCTGATGGTGTAACAGAGACGCAGGTAATTTTGCCTGATGGCGCCTCTCCACATGATTATGCTTTAAGGCCTTCGGATATCCGCAAACTTGATCAGGCGGATTTGGTTGTCTGGATTGGCCCGGATATGGAAACATTTTTAGCGAAGCCAATAGAGAAAATTGCACAAAATAAACAACTGGAATTGGCTAATTTACCTACCATCAAACCTTTATTACTGAAAAATAGCGAAGATAACCATGATTCAGATGAATCGAATCAGCATAAACATGAAACAGATCACGAACATCATCACCATGGCCAATATAATATGCATATTTGGTTGTCACCAAACATTGCACAGAAGGCGGCTCAGGCGATATATACCCGTCTTGTCGAGCGATATCCTCAACATAAGCAACAATTAGAAGTAAACCTACGTAAATTCAATGGACAGCTTGTACAAACTGACAAGAATATTACAGATATGCTAAAACCCGCGTTAGGGAAGGGGTATTTCGTTTTTCATGACGCTTATGGCTACTTTGAAAAACATTATAAGTTGACACCGTTGGGTGTTTTTACTGTGAACCCTGAAATACAACCCGGTGCGCAGAGATTACATAACATACGAACACAATTGGTTGAGCAAAAAGCGAAGTGTATTTTTGCTGAGCCTCAATTCAGGCCAGCCGTCATTCATGCCGTTGCAAAAGGTACTGATGTACGTATTGGAACACTTGACCCATTGGGAAGCGGCATTGTATTGAATAAAGACAGTTATATGAAATTTATAACTCAGTTGTCAGAACAATACTCGAGCTGCCTGAATTAATATAATAAGGAATTATAAATAGTGCAGCAGATGGTTAAAACTATCGTTCTGGTATATAACAACCTGCCTAGACCACACAAAATCATGCTTGGTTCTTTGACGTTGGTCACTTTAGCTGTGGCTGTGTGGCGTCCGGTTGTTTATCACGAACAAGAAGAAAGAATGGAAAGATCGGGGAGTATCACCATCACAGCTCCCAGCACTATCCCTGATGCAACAGATGACACGATTGGTGATAGTAATGAGCAGTTCTCTGATGAAGGGATCAGAGATGAGGAAAATGAATCGGAAGCAGCTGTAAATGTTCCTCATAAATATGTTGTTTCCAGTGGTGATACCTTAAGTTCTATTTTAAATCAGTTTGGTATTGATTCGTCCGATATTGCTTTATTGGCGAATCAGAATAAGGCACTGCGTGGCCTGAATATTGGTCAGTCATTATCATGGACTGTCGATGAAAACGGTAGTCTGAAAACGTTAACATGGGGAATGTCGCGTCGTGAGACACGGGTTTATACTCGTGAAGGTGATATCTTCAAAGAAACAAAAGAGCTCCAGAAGGGTGAGTGGGTAAACAGTGTCATAAAAGGCGCTGTGAATGGTAACTTTACCGGAAGTGCTTTAGCCGCAGGGTTAACCAGCAGCGAAGCAAGGGATGTGACTAAAGCACTTCAATGGCAGATTGATTTCCGCAAGCTGCGAAAAGGTGATCAGTTTTCTGTATTATTGTCCCGCGAAATGCTTGGCGGAAAAAGTGAACAGAGCCAGCTATTGGGTGTTCGCTTACGAAGTGGTGGTAACGACTATTATGCATTCCGGGCTGATGATGGTCGTTTTTACGATAGTAATGCATCTGGTTTGGAGCGTGGTTTTTTACGTTTCCCAACAACAAAACAGTTCCGGGTCTCTTCTCCTTTTAATCCGCGTCGTTTAAATCCTGTCACGGGAAGAGTGACAGCTCATAGAGGCGTTGATTTTGCCATGCCTGTAGGAACACCTGTTCTGGCTGTTGGTGATGGCGAAGTTATTGTTGCCAAATTTGATGGTGCAGCAGGTAATTTCATTGCTATCCGGCATGGTCGTCAGTACACAACCCGGTATATGCACTTAAGAAAGCTATTGGTAAAACCGGGCCAAAAAGTGAAACGTGGCGAACGTATTGGTCTGTCGGGTAACACCGGCCGCACAACTGGCCCTCATTTGCATTTTGAATTCTGGGATAATCAGCAGCCGGTGAATCCATTGACTGCAAAATTACCTCGTTCCGGCGGATTAAGTGGTAAAGATCGTTCGGAATATATTGCGATGGTTAAGGAGCTTAAACCGCAATTATCACTAAATTAAAAATCCAGATTGTTAACACATAAAAGCGGATGATTGGTATCATCCGCTTTTATCTTTTATGTTATGTTTGTTGAAAACAGATTGAAAACAGATTGAAAACAGATTGAAAACAAATGATTTGGAAGTTTATGTTGGAGCCAGCAGAGTTAGCTCATGAATAAAGAAAAAGATACAGATAGCAAACTGGGTTATATCCCAACGTTTCATTTATCCTATTTGCACCCTCGTTATTGGGGAATTTGGGCTGGTGTTGGAATATTGGCAGGTTTGGCTTATATCCCCGCTAAATGGCGTGACCCTTTGCTGGCTAAAATAGGCGTTTTTGCTGGCCGTAAAGCAAAAAGTGCCCGGCGAAGAGCGAAGATTAATCTGTTGTATTGTTTTCCTGAATTATCAGAACAACAACACGAAATATTAATCGACAAAATGTTCGCAACAGCGCCACAATCTTTTGTTATGCTTGCCGAGCTTTGCCTGAGAGGTGTGGAGCCTACACTCCAACGTACTCAGTGGCATGGAGAGGAAATCACTCAGGCTTTAAAAGAGCAGGGCAAAAATGTAATTTTTATGATCCCACATGGCTGGGCTATCGATATTCCGGCCATGTTACTGGCTGCTCGGGGTCAACCAATATCAGGCATGTTTCATCACCAGAGTAATCCGGTAGCTGATTATTTATGGAACAAGGCGCGTTGCTATTTTGGTGGCCGCTTACATTCCCGTGATGCGGGGATAAAGCCCTTTATTGCATCTGTGCGTCAGGGGTATTGGGGATATTATCTTCCGGATCAGGATCATGGCGAAGAACACAGTGAGTTTGTCGATTTTTTTGCAACTTATAAAGCTACGCTGCCTGCTGTCGGACGCCTGATGAAAGTGTGTAAAGCGGCAATTGTTCCTTTGTTCCCGGTTTATAACTGTGAAACGCATCAACTGGATATTTATATTCGTCCACCGATGGACGATATAGCAGGGCAGGATGATGCTTATATCGCCCGCCGTATGAATCAGGAATTGGAAGAATTGGTGAAGCCTAATCCTGAGCAATACACTTGGATATTGAAACTGCTTAAAACCCGTAAAGAGGGTGATATCGAGCCTTATAAAAGGAAAGATATTTGATTTAATATCCACAATGGATTTCAAGATGCGTCGCGGCGGCAAGGGAGAAAGTCCCCAGGAGCATAGATAACGATGTGACTGGGGTGAACGAACGCAGCCAACAAAGAGGCAACCTGAAAGACGAAGTGTATAATAATCAGGGGTAGAAGCCGCCCCTGATTATTATCGGGTAAAGATTATTCTGTAAATTTAAGCGCTTTTTAGTTTATCCCTGCATAGCGCAGTAACGCTGTTATGAGCGCCGCCGACAGAATAACCACAATTAACGGCACTTTTCTCCAGGCCAGAAATACCGCAATAACAACACCCAATACACGCGCCATACCTGCAAAATGTTCACCTTCGTAGAAGGTTGCAGCCAGTGCTACAGCGAACAACAATGTGGTTGCTGCATCAGAAAGTAGTGCCTGAGAACGCTCAGATAAAGCTAACTTATTACCCAGTTTTGCTCCACCGAAACGCATTAAATAAGTGCCCAGCGATAGTATTGCAATACCAATAATAATCAGAGAGTAATCAGCCATTATTTTTTCCTCGCGAATAAGCCCAATAACGACAGCAGAACTGGTAAGCCCACGGGTATAAAAGGTACAACGGAAAGTGAAAGTGCTGCTCCGCTGGAAGCACGAATAAGAGATGTTTTATTCTTGAATGCAGGGATCACCATTGCCAGTAATATGGTTGGAAAGACTGCATCTAGACCAATCGTTTCTGGTGCAGGAATAAATTTGCCAACTGTACCGCCAATAAGAACACCTAAGGGCCAGAATAGAGCGACTCCGATACCACAAAACCAGTATGCGGCCTTACGTTGTTCGGGAGTCGACTGTGACATGCCGAATACCACACTCTCATCGTTCATAATATGGCAGCCGAAAAACTTTGCTGTACCTTTTCCGACTAATTCGCGTACCGCTACACCAAAAGGTAAATGACGCGCATTTACCAATAAACCCGCCGCTGCCGCAGCAAGTGGATTACCACCACTGGCAATAATACCGATAAACATAAACTCAGATGCGCCTGCCAGCACGAATGTGGATAACACAAGAGGAAGCCATAATGGAAAGCCATAAGCAATGGCGAGCGATCCGTAAGAAACGCCAACAACGCCGACAGCCAGATAAACCAGAAATATTGCTTTTTTTATCTCTCCTGACAAACAGGAAAAATGGTGTGTGAACATATACATTTACCCATATCGAACAAAATTACATTATAATGAACATTATTAAAACGCAGGTCAAGATGAACATTTTGTTCATTATAATGAACAAAGGAGCAGCAATAATGACACAGCCAATCAGCATAATTGCGAAGAGTTTAGTTCGTGAACGTGCACGAAGCGGTCTTTCACTGACGGAAGTAGCGCGGCGCGCAGGTATTGCCAAATCTACACTTTCGCAGCTGGAAGCAGGGAATGGGAATCCCAGTCTTGAAACGCTTTGGGCATTGTGTGTGGCATTAAATATTCCTTTTGCCCGTTTGCTGGAACCTCAAAGTAATAAAACGCAAGTGATTCGACGTGGTGAAGGAACTAAAGTCACGGCTGAACAGGCAAACTATCAGGCAACTTTATTGGCAACCTGTCCACCGGGCGCCCGTCGTGATATCTATTTGCTGATGACTCAGCCGGGAGCAGATCGCCTTTCAGATCCGCATCCAGCCGGTTCGGTAGAACATATTATTGTCACGAAAGGACGGGCTTTGGTGGGGCTAACAGAAGCCCCGGAAGAATTAAGTGAAGGCGATTACATCTGTTATCCGGCAGATCAGGAGCATATATTTAAGGCACTGGAACCGGATACACAGGCGATATTAGTCGCTGAACAGAATTAATATTATTTTGTTATTCTGCGCGTTTTTGAGATCGCGCAGAATAAGTATTTGCGTTATTCGACTTCAAGCACTCGGCAAGTATTGGTACTGCCGATAGTTCCCATCTGATCCCCCTGAGTGACCAGCACCAAATCGCCAGAGGCTAAGTAACCTCTGTCACGCAGACGGCTGACTGCTTCACTCGCCGCGGCAATACCATCAATGTGGCTGCTACAATAAACCGGTGTGACACCACGGTATAATGCGGTACGGTTCAGCGTTGATTCATGGCGTGACATAGAGAAAATAGGCAGACCGGAGCTGATACGTGACATCATACGTGCTGTACGACCTGATTCGGTCATGGCGATAATGGCCTTGACCCCTTTCAGATGATTGGCTGCATACATGGCAGACATTGAGATAGCTTCTTCAATACTGTCAAATGTGATATCCATCCGATGCTTGGATGCATTGATCCCCGGCATTTTTTCTGCACCCAGGCAAACTTGAGCCATTGCCGCAACAGTTTCCGCTGGATATTGACCCGCCGCTGTTTCCGCAGATAGCATAACCGCATCAGTACCATCAAGGACGGCATTGGCAACATCCATCACTTCCGCCCGTGTTGGCATTGGGTTGGTAATCATCGATTCCATCATCTGAGTCGCTGTGATTACGACACGATTCAGTTGACGGGCACGACGAATAAGTTTTTTCTGAACTCCAACTAATTCAGGGTCGCCGATTTCAACACCCAAATCGCCACGGGCTACCATGACTACATCAGATGCCAGAATAATTTCATCGATAATCTCATCACTGCTGACCGCTTCAGCACGTTCTACTTTGGCTACAATTTGTGTTTCACAACCAGCGTCCCGTGCCAACCGGCGGGCATAATTCAGATCTTCACCAGAGCGGGGGAAAGATACCGCGAGATAATCAACGCCGATTTTTGCGGCAGTGATAATGTCTTCTTTGTCTTTTTCTGTCAGTGCTTCGGCAGATAAGCCGCCACCCTGTTTATTAATACCTTTGTTATTGGAAAGCGGGCCGCCTACAGTCACTTCTGTAAATACTTTCATGCCCTGCACATCAAGTACTTTCAATTGAACTCGTCCATCATCCAGCAACAGAATATTGCCGGTTGTAACATCTGATGGCAGTCCTTTGTAATCAATTCCGACTTTTTCTTTATCGCCTTCTCCTTTGCCTAAGTTGGCATCAAGCAGGAATTTATCCCCGATATTGAGGAATATTTTCCCTTCTTTAAACGTCGATATACGTATTTTAGGGCCTTGTAAATCACCAAGGATAGCGACATGGCAACCCAGCCTGGCTGCGATTTCCCGTACTTTATTTGCGCGCAGGATATGATCTTCTGCGGTACCATGAGAAAAATTAAGGCGGACAACATTGGCTCCCGCATTGATCACTTTCTCTAAATTGTTGTCACGATCTGTAGCGGGACCAAGTGTAGTGACGATTTTAGTTCTTCTGAGCCGTCTGGACATGTATTACTCCGTTGACCTGTAAAGTATGGATGCTTGATTACCGTGAGATAACCATACAACTTTTTTGATTATCAACCCCGCAATATGTGTAATATGCATAATATTGACGGGGATAAACTTTCCATTATGCTATCAGGCTGGAGAGTTGATAAATAGTGAACAAAAACACAGTCTATTTTTATGCTTTAGTCGTGCTTATCAAACCGCGAATTGCGTAATGCTTCCTTGACTTTCTTCAAGTTATCTCTGAATTTTGAACCTCTGCGCAATGTAAAACCCGTTGCCAGCACATCAATGATGGTAAGCTGAGCAATCCGGGAAACCATCGGCATATAAATATCAGTATCTTCGGGAACATCCAGCAGAATAGAGAGAGTGGCTTCCTGTGCCAGCAGGGAACCCGTTGAGGTAATGGCAATAACTGTTGCGTCATTTTCACGGGCCAGTCTGGCCAGTTCCACCAGATTTTTAGTCCGTCCTGTATGAGAGATCAGCACGACAACATCACCTTCAGTACTGTTGATGCAGCTCATTCGCTGCATAACGACATCATCAAAATAGCTGACGGGAATGTTAAAGCGGAAAAATTTGTTCATGGCATCGTGTGCGACAGCAGCAGAAGCGCCCAGACCAAAAAAAGAGAGTTTCCTTGCCTGTGTCAGAAGGTCAACAGCACGGTTAATGGTTGTGATATCCAGATTACTCTTGACTGTTTCCAGATTAGCCATCACCGATTCAAAAATTTTATTAGTATAAGAGGTGACACTGTCACTTTCTTCCACATTGCGATTTACATAAGGAGTGCCATTCGCCAGACTTTGTGCCAAATGCAGTTTAAAATCAGGAAAGCCTTTGGTATTCAGGCGACGGCAAAAACGATTAACCGTAGGTTCACTGACATTCGCCATTTTTGCCAGAGTAGCGATACTTGAATGAATGGCAGTATTGGGTGAATCGAGAATGACCTGCGCAACCTTTTTCTCAGACTTACTCAAAACATCAAGGCTATTTTGGAGCCGTTCCAGTGTGTTCATAAGACGCAGTTAAACCTCGGTTTTAACGATTTCATTAACAGGGGAAATCTATGTAATTTTCGTGAAAATATACTACTTGTTATTGAAAGCTGGCAGAGGTAAAAGTCAATAACTTGATATTTTTCATGAAAATATGACAAACATCTAACTTTCAACTTGGTAAGATTACTTCTTATTCGTAGTAAATTTTCACCTGATTACCACTTTTCGCTGCAAATATCATTCATAATACAAGATGAAATGTAAAAATTTATACACAATGAGTCAGGTAGTAAGATTCATGCAGGCCACCATGATCGAGGAATGAAGTATTTACTGCATATAACCAAAAGAGTACATTACCTGCAATTTCTGTAAAAAAATTACAATATCCCGTAATTGAGGAGATGCAACATGGCGGTGACGTCTACAGCTCAGGCTTGTGATTTGGTGATTTTTGGGGCAAAAGGAGACTTAGCACGCCGGAAATTAATGCCTTCCCTTTATCAGCTGGAGAAAGCGGGTTATATCCATCCGGATACCCGTATTATCGGGGTTGGTCGTGCTGACTGGGATAAAAAAGCCTATATAAAGTTGGTTGAAGAAGCATTAACAACATTTATGTCCGAAAAACTGGACCCGGAATTATGGAAGAAACTCAGTTCGCGTCTGGAATTTTGTAATCTGGATGTCAACGAGACGGAACATTTCTCCCGACTGGCGAAAATTCTCAATCAGGATAAATTACCTGCCATTCATTACTTTGCTATGCCTCCAAACACCTTTGGCTCTGTCTGCCATGGGTTGGGTGTTGCGGGATTGAATAAAGAACCCAATCGTGTCGTGATGGAAAAACCATTGGGTACAGATCTTGCCTCTTCTCGTGCTATCAATGATGAAGTAGCAAAATATTTCAGTGAAAATCAGATTTACCGTATCGATCATTATCTGGGTAAAGAAACCGTACTGAACCTGCTGGCGTTACGTTTTGCTAACTCTTTGTTTGTTAATAACTGGGATCATCGCACGATAGACCATGTGCAAATTACAGTTGCTGAAGAGGTTGGTATCGAAGGGCGCTGGGGGTATTTCGATCAGGCCGGTCAGATGCGGGATATGATCCAGAATCATTTGCTGCAAATCCTGACTATGATTGCTATGTCACCTCCGTCTGATTTGTCGGCAGATCGTATTCGTGATGAAAAAGTTAAAGTGCTTCGTTCATTGCGCCGGATTGACCATACTAATGTACGGGAAAAAACAGTTCGCGGGCAATATACCGCCGGATTTGTGCATGGTAAAAAGGTTCCGGGTTATCTGGAAGAAGAAGGGGCAAACAAGGCCAGCAAAACGGAATCTTTTGTTTCGGTTCGTGTCGATATTGATGACTGGCGTTGGTCGGGTGTGCCTTTCTACCTGAGAACGGGTAAACGCTTACCGGCGAAATGCTCTGAGGTTGTAGTTTATTTTAAAGAGCCTGCATTAAATCTGTTTGCTGGTTCCTACCAGCAGTTACCTCAAAATAAGCTGACTATTCGTTTACAACCGGATGAAGGTATTGATATTGAAGTGCTGAATAAAGCACCGGGGCTGGAGCATAAGCACCGTTTACAGACAACAAAACTTGATTTGAGCTTCTCTGAAACATTCAATCAAACCCACCTTGCTGATGCCTATGAGCGCTTATTGCTGGAAGCAATGCGTGGTATTCAGGCACTGTTCGTCCGTCGGGATGAAGTGGAAGAAGCCTGGAAATGGGTTGATTCCATTATGGAAGCATGGGCGGCGGATAACGAGCCTCCAAAACCTTATCAGGCAGGAACCTGGGGACCGGTTGCCTCTATTGCGATGATCACCCGAGATGGGCGCTCATGGAATGAATTTGAATAACTAAATGTTATTAAATCTGGCCGCGTTAGCGGTCAGATCCTGCTCGCACTATCCATATATTGTTTAAGCTAACTCAAA
This sequence comes from Xenorhabdus sp. PB30.3, assembly GCF_963895965.1. Lineage (NCBI taxonomy): Bacteria > Pseudomonadati > Pseudomonadota > Gammaproteobacteria > Enterobacterales > Morganellaceae > Xenorhabdus > Xenorhabdus sp. PB30.3. The sequence goes on from NZ_CAWQMW010000166.1 coordinate 63,170, forward strand.
TGAGTTAAGTGATTTCATTAATTGTGTTTATTGTTTGGATATGTTAGAAATATAGCGCAATCAGTTACACCACTAATATGAGGGTTCGTAGTATATTACACAGTGATTTCCGTGTGATGAAAGAATAAAACATCATGAATAGCGCCAAAAGCGTAAAAATCCAACGTAGTACCAAAATTCAAAGCAATACTCACGTCTTATTCCTCTCAGCTATTTTATCCAGTGAACACTACTGGTGTGGTGCACTTTAGCTTCTTTTTCTCCTATTAACCGGCTTGTTCCGGAAAATTCTAGCGACTTTTTAGCCAATTATTAGTCAACTAATTATGAGCCAAAATATCAGGCTTCTTTTGATATCGCATTTTTAGGTGATGTTATTGGCATGAATAGTTTGATGTCTTGGCATGCCTATGCGGTATGTTTGGGAGAGAAAAATGATTTATTGGATATTTCTTGCACTGGCGATTGTGACAGAGGTTATTGGTACGCTGTCCATGAAGCAAGCCAGTATTTCAGGTGATTTCACCGGTATGTTTGTGATGTATTTCATGATCACAACGTCTTATATTTTATTAGCAATAGCGGTTAAAAAAGTGGCTTTGGGTGTTGCTTATGCTTTGTGGGAAGGGATCGGTATCCTGTTTATTACAGCGTTTAGTGTGTTGTGGTTTGATGAATCATTGTCACCGATGAAAGTAGGTGGGTTGTCACTGCTAATAATGGGTATTGCACTTATCAAAGCAGGTGCAAAAAAAGCACCAAAACTCCAGATGAAAGAGAAGGAGGCATAATATGCTGGCGCATTTTGAATGGTGGCATATCGCTTTTCTGATTCTGGCTGTTTGTTTAGAAATTGTGGCAAATATTTTGTTGAAACTTTCCAATGGGTTCGAGCGCTTCTGGATTGGTATTTTATCGCTGGTGGCTGTTTTAGGTGCATTCAGCGCACTGGCACAAGCGGTAAAAGGTATTGAACTTTCCATTGCATATGCGCTTTGGGGAGCATTCGGAATTATTGCCACAGTTGCGGCGGGCTGGATTATGTTTAACCAGCGTCTGAATTTTAAGGGATGGGGAGGAATTGTGTTATTGTTGATCGGTATGGTTATGATCAAAATGGCATAAATTCAGCTTAAACCTGACTGCTAAAATGGCATTGAATAAGTTAACAATTTTCAATGCCATAAATTTTATTTCAGTATTAGAATAATATTAGAGCTTAACAAGCTGCAATAATTTTGATTTCCACTTTGTATTTTGGATGCATCAGCCCAGCCTGAACAGTGCAACGTACAGGAGCATGGCCTGCAACAACCCAGTCATCCCAAGCGGCATTCATGCCTGCAAAATCGGCTTTATCAGCCAGAAAAATTGTTGCATCAATGATTTTACTTTTGTTTGAACCCAAACGTTGCAACATAGCATCAATGTCAGACAGTGTACTGGCGGTCTGCGCTGTGATATCACCATCCAGATTTTCTGGCACACTGGTATAATAAATGGTGTCGTTGTGGATAACAGCTTCTGACCAACGGGTATCTGGGTCAATGCGTTTAATAGTCATTTAATTTCCTGTCGATTGGTACAATTTTGATCCTGAATTGGCGGGTTATTGTCCCTGTAAAAGGTCTATGGAAATAAACCCATAGCACATTTATCCTGATAGGGGGTGTTCATTATTGTGATGTCATAACCTGTTGTCCAGTTCCGTCTGCAAGCTCTTTATTATTGGGATATATCAGGACGTAATGTTTGCGAGAAATGTCTGGGATTAAAGTTAATATTTATCCATTCCCTGAGTGATAAAAGAGAGCTGCTAATACATACTGTCATTTTGCGCTGTGCATCTGCAGACTAGCGGCATTTTTAGGTGAAATGAATTATCCTGATCTTAATTTCTATGTTTATATTGTGATTTTTAAATCAATCTTATTCTATTAAAAGAGACGATCTGTGTCAGACGATTTTGCAGAAAATGGCATACTTGCCAAAACCATACAGGGCTTTAAACCCCGCGATGCACAACGGGAAATGTCTTCTGCGATTACTGCGGCAATTCAAAATAAGCAACAGTTAGTGGTAGAAGCAGGGACAGGAACGGGGAAAACTTTTGCTTATCTGGTGCCTGCATTGCGGTCGGGCAAGAAAGTGATTATTTCCACGGGTTCAAAGGCGTTACAGGATCAACTCTATAGCCGGGATTTGCCTGCTATTACTGATTCGCTGGCATTTTCCGGTCGTCTGGCACTGCTAAAAGGACGTTCAAATTATTTATGCCTTGAGCGCCTTGAACAGCAATCAATCGGTGGCTCTCAACTTGAGCCAGAAACACTCTCAGAAATAATTACGCTGAAAAATTGGTCGTCACAAACCGAAGATGGTGATATCAGTACCTGCCATAAAATTGCGGAAGACAGCACTGTCTGGCCGTTGGTAACAAGCACTAATGATAACTGCCTTGGTCGTGACTGCCCGAATTATCAGGAGTGTTTTGTATTGAAAGCCCGCCGTAGGGCGATGGAAGCAGATATTGTCATCGTCAATCATCATCTGTTTATGGCGGATGCGGTTGTCAAAGATACCGGATTTGGCGAATTAATTCCGCAGGCGGAAGTGATGATTTTTGATGAGGCGCACCAAATTCCTGATATCGCCAGCCAGTATTTTGGGCAGCAGTTAAGCAGCCGACAATTACTGGATTTATCCCGGGATATCATCATGGCTTACCGCACGGAAGTCAGGGATCAGGCTCAGTTACAGAAAAGTGCGGATCGTCTGAGCCAGAGTACGCAAGATTTTCGTTTAGAACTCGGAGAAAACAGTTATCGTGGTAATCTCCGTGAAATTTTGCAGCAGCAACATATTAAGCGGGCATTGGTGCGGCTGGATGATGCACTGGAACTTTGTTATGACGTTATGAAACTGTCACTGGGGCGTTCAGCAATGCTGGATGCAGCTTTTGAACGGGCTACAATCTATCGTAACCGTCTTAAAAGACTGATTGATGTGACTGTGTCTGATTATAGTTACTGGTTTGAAAGTTATGGGCGGCACTTTTTGCTGGCTTTAACGCCTCTGTCTGTCTCTGATAAATTCAGTGAAATGATCCGTGAACAATCCGGTTGTTGGGTTTTCACATCAGCAACGTTGTCAGTTAACGAACAACTCGAACATTTCACCGCGCGTCTGGGGTTAAAACAGGCTCAAACTTTGCTCCTTCCCAGCCCGTTTGATTATCAGCGCCAAATGTTGTTATGTGTTCCGCGTCATTTACCACTACCTAATCAGAATGGTGGGGCGAAATGGTTAGCAGGTATGTTGAAACCACTGATCGAAAGTAATAAAGGACGCTGTTTTTTCCTGTGTACCTCCCATCAAATGATGCGCAGTTTGGCTGAGGAATTCCGTGCAAGTATGACATTACCTGTATTGGTACAGGGCGAAACCAGTAAGGGAAAATTATTGTCACAATTTCTCGCAGCAGGTAATGCTCTGCTGGTGGCTACCGGAAGTTTTTGGGAAGGCGTGGATGTGCGAGGTGATGCACTATCCTGTGTCATTATCGATAAATTACCCTTTACGGCGCCGGATGATCCGCTACTTAAAGCGAGAATCGAAGACTGTCAGCATAAAGGGGGAGATGCTTTCAGTGAAGTTCAGCTTCCTGATGCCGTACTTAGCCTGAAACAGGGAGTCGGGCGTTTGATTCGTGATGTTGATGATTATGGCGTGGTAGTTATTTGTGATAATCGATTAGTCATGCGCCCTTATGGTGAAGTCTTTCTCAACAGTCTGCCTCCATCTCCCCGTACCCGGGATCTGTCGAAAGCGGTGGAATTTCTTAAATCCCGTCAATCACAGTCGAAGTAAAATCTCTGGGGGTATGATAGCATAGCCCCCTTATTTCGAATTCTATTCTTGCCGGAGTTAAGGCATGTCCACACGGATTTTAGCTATTGATACTGCAACTGAAGCATGTTCTGTTGCACTTTGGAATGATGGTCTCATCGAGGCGCAGTTTGAAATTTCCCCACGGGAACATACTCAACGCATTCTACCTATGGTGGAGGCGGTATTGTCCAAAGGTGGTATAAAGTTACAACAATTGGATGCACTGGCGTTTGGCAGAGGTCCGGGTAGTTTTACTGGTGTGCGTATTGGAGTGGGGATTGCTCAGGGGCTGGCCTTAGGAGCTGAACTGCCAATGATAGGTGTTTCTTCCCTGAAAACAATGGTTCAGGGGGTATTCCGTCTTAAAAATATATCGAATGTCTTGGTTGCCATTGATGCCCGTATGGGAGAGGTTTATTGGGCACAGTATACCCGTGATGAACAGGGTATATGGTCAGGGGATGAAACTGAATCTGTGTTAAAACCTGAGCAGGTACAGGCCATTATGTCTAATTTAACAGGGGAATGGGCAATAGCTGGAACGGGATGGGAAGCTTATCCTCAATTACTGGAAAGCCATTTAACTTTAATTCCGGGAGATATGGCGTTACCTCATGCAGAAGACATGCTGCCGTTAGCCGTTCAGATGTGGAAAGAGGGCGAGGCAACCGCAGTTGAGCTGGCAGAACCCGTTTATCTACGTAATGAAGTCACATGGAAAAAATTACCGGGCCGTTAAAATTGTTCAGGTAACTTTAGGGGAGAAAGTTGCATAAATTTAATGCAACTTGTAGCGGAAACTGGTGTCCATGAAATATTGATATCCATAAAAACAGGACTGGCTATACCCACTGTCTTTCAGGTTGAATCTTAGCCAAAGAAGAGGCAATCTGAAAGACGAAGAAGTCGCATTCTCTGATTTTTCCTGTATGGGAGGTATTTATTATGCTCAATGGAACATACTGTCGGGTCATATTGCAATCTATTGTATTTATGGGGGCAATGGCACTCATCGGTTGTGCATCAGTTCCGGACTCAATAAAAGGAGCAACTAAACACCCGGAGGAAAACCTGATTAGTGTCAAAAACAAACCCGATTTATATGTTGGGCATGAAGGGCGCTTTGGTGGAAAAGTCCTAAGCGTCTTAAATGAAAAAGGACGGACACGGTTAGAAATTTCAACAATGCCACTGGCAAGTAATGCTGCTCCTCTTATTGGTGCCCCTTCACTCGGCCGGCTTTATGCTTACGTGAATTCTTTTCTGGAACCCACCGATTTCAAGAACCATTATGTGACTGTTGTCGGCTTGATTACGGGAATAGAAAAAGGAAAAGTCGGCGATAGCCCATATAACTATGTTGTGATGAATGTTAATGGTTTTAAACGCTGGCATGAAATAAGACGTATTTCATTACCACCTTCAGTAGGAAATATGTGGGGTTATTATGGTGATCCCTATTTTAATGAATGGATAGAACGTCCAGAAATTCAGTCTGCGCCTGTTGAAACTATCTTGACTGAGAAACATCCAGCCGAGTGATAAAGGTGGTCTCATATTTGTAAAAAATATGGGGCCATTTTAAATAAGTACTAAATTTTATTATTACAAGACTGGAGTCGTAAAGAAAAATATATTATAAACAAAAGGATAGTGAAAATCATGAAAATATTAATTAACTGATGAAACTCAGTTATATGAAATAAATCAAAATACATCATAAATACGCCGGTGAAACTCATTTTTAATGCACCCTGTAAAGCACTGGCAGCACCTTTGTTCTTAGTTACCTTCTCCATGCACAAAATCAATGATAAAGGTGCAGTAACACCTGATACAGTGGCTAATAAAAAAGAGAATATCATAATATTAATGGGTGTTTCTAATTTTTGTAATGAGAAAAAAATAAGGATAAAGCTATAAAATATGAGTGATAATAAATAGAGTTTTTTAGACGTTATTCTTATAAATTGCCTTCCTAACAACCATGATCCTAGAATAATTCCAGCAGAATAAATAATGAAGAATAGGCTGTTTTCTATCGGGCTGTAACCAAGTTTATGGAAAATATAAGGAGAGGTGGAGTAATAGCCTATTGTATAAGAAAAGATGAGTGATGATGCAATGCTGAATGCAATAAATTGTATATTTTTTGCCAATTGAATATATGGTGTCAGGAACGCTGATGGTTTTGGTTCCTTTTTCCTCGTTTCATCCATTATAAGTAAGGTAATAATTAGACCAACAAAATAAATAACAGCCAGTGTAAAAAAGGATATATGCCAGTTATATTTCATTTGTAGCCAGCCTCCAAAGACAGGGGCAAGAGCCGGAGATAGCTGGCTGGACATTGAAAAATAAGAAAATGCTTTTTTTAATTTTATATTTTCCTGAAAGACATCAACGATAATGGCCCTTGAGATAACAGTAAAACTAGCAGCACCAAATGCTGTGATTATTCTGGACAAATAGAGGTAACTGATTTTTTCACTATAGCCTGATAAGAACAGTCCAATAATAGAAATGGCAAATCCGATAACAATAGCAGGCTTTCTGCCATAGTGATCACTGATACTGCCATAAAAAAACTGAGAAATACCCAGTATTGCCATATAAACTACAATTAAATTTTTGATGCTTTCTTGTGAAGTATTGAGTTCTTTTAAAATAAAAGGTAGTGAAGGGTTAAAAAAATCAACAGCCATTAAACCAACAACGAGTAAAAAGCATGAAAAAAGAATTGTTTTTTGTTCGTTCATTAAAATACCTTCATTTCTACCGACTCGTACATGTAAGTTTTATTGCTAATGACAAAATACCCACCTGATTGCAGATGGACTATCAATGAATAAAATGACCTTGTCCTAATATAGTGACAAAATTATCAATACAAGATAAACAATACCGAAGCGTTTATTAGGTCAAGATGTGTACACAATGGATTTCAGAATACGTGGCGGTGGCAAGGGAGCTCATCTTAGGGAGAGTAGTTAACGCATTATTTTGTTTGAATATTAACCAGGGACATGCGAATAACCCTTAATAATTATCGGGCATTGGTTTACATTGTTTATAACTATTTGGAATAATGATATGGGTTTTCGGCAAAAATAGCTAAATCAGTGTATAATTAGTGAATTATACATCTAAATACTAGTTTTGGTATTAACTATTTGATAAATAATAAAAACATATGGGCGGCATAAGCTGCCTTATTTTTTAGCAGCGATAATGAAGTATTAAATTAGTGATGTGTATCGCCAACCTGAACAATGTTCCTTTTCAAACTGGTACGCTGAGTTAATAATTTGTTAAATACACAGGTCTGGTTTTTGTTTCATGGTCAATGGTTACACAGCAATTAGATTTCAGGAGTACTCAACTTGGAAAAAGTCTGGCTAAAACATTATCCGGCGGATGTTCCGGCAGAAATCGATCCCGATCGTTATTCATCATTGATTGAAATGTTTGAAAATGCCGTGGCGAACTATGCTGATCAGGTCGCATTTATTAATATGGGTGAGGTTCTCACTTTCCGCAAACTGGAAGAGCGTAGTCGCGCTTTTGCTGCTTATTTACAAAATGGATTGGGGCTTAAAAAAGGCGATCGTGTGGCATTAATGATGCCGAATCTGCTGCAATATCCCATTGCCCTTTTTGGTATTCTGCGTGCGGGAATGATTGTCGTTAATGTAAACCCACTGTATACCCCGCGAGAATTGGAGCACCAACTGACTGACAGTGGTACTTCGGCTATAGTCATTGTCTCTAATTTTGCTCATACCTTAGAAAAAATAGTTTTCAACACTCCGGTCAAACATGTCATTTTGACTCGCATGGGTGACCAGTTATCCCGTCCAAAAGGGACTCTTGTAGATTTCGTCGTAAAATATATTAAACGGCTTGTTCCGAAATACCATTTGCCGGATGCAATTTCATTTCGCAGCGTTATCCACAAGGGTTATCGCATGCAGTATGTCAAACCAGAGGTAAATAACGAAGATTTGGCATTTCTGCAATATACTGGTGGCACAACAGGTGTGGCAAAAGGAGCCATGCTAACCCACCGGAATATGTTAGCGAACCTTGAGCAGGTGAAAGCCAGTTATGCACCGTTGTTACGCCCAAGACAAGAACTGGTTGTCACGGCGTTGCCGCTATACCATATTTTTGCTCTGTCTATAAATTGTCTGCTGTTCACTGAATTGGGTGGCCGGAACTTATTGATTACTAATCCACGTGATGTGAACTCAACGGTTAAAGAACTTTCCCGCTATAAATTTACCGCATTGTCTGGCGTGAATACGTTATTTAATGCCTGGGTGAACAATGCGGAATTCCAGAAACTGGATTTTTCTGCATTACGTCTGGTTGTCGGTGGTGGTATGGCAGTGCAGAGTGCCGTTGCGGATAAGTGGCAAAAACTGACAGGCTGCCATTTAGTGGAAGGATATGGCCTGACTGAGTGTGCACCTTTAGTGGCTGCCAACCCATATAATCTGGATCACTACAGTGGCAGCATTGGTTTCCCGATTCCTTCAACAGATATTAGATTAATGGATGACAGTGGGAATGAAGTTCCTATGGGAGAGGCTGGTGAAATGTGGGTTCGTGGGCCTCAGGTAATGAAAGGTTACTGGAATCGCCCTGATGCAACAGCTGAGGTATTAAAAGATGGCTGGCTGGCAACAGGGGATATTGCCAATCTGGATGAAAAAGGCTTCCTGCATATTGTTGATCGGAAAAAAGATATGATTCTGGTTTCCGGTTTCAATGTCTATCCGAATGAAGTGGAAGATGTTGTTTCATCACACCCCAAAGTGTTGGAGTCAGCGGCAATCGGTGTTCCGAGCGAAAACTCAGGTGAAACGGTTAAAATCTTTGTTGTTCGTAAAGATCCGAGTTTAACTGAGGATGAACTTAAAACACACTGCCGCCGCTATCTGACCGCCTATAAGGTGCCGAAAATTATCGAATTCCGTAATGAATTACCGAAATCGAATGTAGGTAAAATTCTTCGTAAAGAACTGCGTAAAGAAGAAATAGCAAAAGCAGAAAAATAGATTAGAGAGTGTTTAAAAAGGCAATGTTAATTGCCTATTACATGAACAACGCCGGTTTTTACCGGCGTTGTTGTATATTACTGATATTCCGACTTACAAATTAACGAGTTGTAATCTGTTAAAAAGTTATTTTTGTTGTTAAGGCAATAGCTTCGTTAACTTGTAGAAAATTACATCAAATACAACGCATTAATTCAATTTTTCATAAAGCACAAAAAGACAAGAATAATATTTTCTGTATAATGCTTTTGCTTCATTAATTGCATTAAGGGAATAATAATGAAAAAAATAATTTTAACTTCGTTAGTTACTTTGGGACTATCAGCGGTTTCAGTAGGTGCATATGCTGCGGGTGAAAGTACAATTTCAGCAGGTTATGCGCAGAATAGTATTAAGCTTTACGGTGAAAAACCAAAAGATAATCCAAAAGGCTTTAACGTCAAATATCGCTATGAGTCCGATGATAATTGGGGTGTAGTGGGTTCATTTGTATATACGCATCAAGGATATGAATATCGTGATCGCGGTTTCAAGGTAGGTGACTCCAGTGTAAGTTACTACTCATTAACAGCAGGGCCATCCTATCGCATCAATGATTATGTGAGTGTTTATGGTTTGGTTGGTGCAGGTCATGGTGAAGCGGAGTACAGCTATCTGGAGCGGACACGCTGGGGATTAAGGAGTGAAAGTGGAAGTGGAAGCAAAACTGAACTTGCTTATGGTGCAGGTTTTCAGGTTAATCCGATCCCTAATATAGCTATTGACGCATCATACGAATATACAAAACTTGATGATGTTAAAGTTGGTACATGGATGGTCGGTGTTGGTTATCGATTCTAAAATTTTTAAATTTTAGAATAAACTGCCTCTGACTTTGAGATATTCTTTAGAGATCATAGGCAGGTTTTATAAACAGGTATGGCATTAATTTTTTGAATTAACTGAATAACTACTATTTAGATAATCAATATATTAATTATGTCATACCTTTTTATGGTCAGGAGTTATTGGGTGAAAATTAAGGCTATTAGAAGCCATGAAGGTATACCCTGTTTTATATTAAAAATCTTCAGAAAATAATTACTATCTGGCTAATAGTAGATCTAGCATGTTTCAGCACTAAACTTCAAATATACAACTCACTTAATCAGTCACTCGACAAACAGACATATATTATAATACAGCACCTTATTTTAATGCGTATTGATTCTGTTATAGGTTATTCAATTGAGATAAAAATCCGTCCTAAGTAATATTAACCAGCTGGTTAGCAGTAGGATGAAATGACCTTTAACGAATAATAAAGTGAGGTGTTTATGTCTGAAGTTAATAAGCTGGATAATAAAAAATGCCCGTTTGATCTTGATAAATATCAGATGAAAATTGATAACCTTGCTCCAGAAGGTTCTCTGCCGTGGGCAATAATTCAGGTGTATAAGGGAGAGATAGTAGCTCGTAGTGAGTGGGAAGCACCTGAAGAGTATATAGCGTTGACAGTTCAAAGTCCTGACAGCGCCGCTCATATTGTTAAACATGATAAATATGGCACGTCAGATTGGGTACCTATACAGGAAGAGTTGATGGCTTGTGATTGGAAATTGCAGGTGCTAACACCAAAGCCACAGCCAGCTGATTGTATGTTATCATTTTATCTTGTAGTGGGGACTGGCTCTTTTTCTAATAAGGATCAGTTGTGGGGTTATCTTGCTGATGCTGAGTTTGAACCTATGGGGGAGCATTTAGGGCCTTTCGGTACTCTGAGTAATTTCCAGAATAAAACAGATATCACAAAATTTTCGTTGCTTGTCTGGGATGGTAAGCAACAGAAGATTTTTATTCGGGCCTCTTCGGATAACAATCAACAAGGTTATCAGAAGATGGTGGAATTATTTAAGAAAAGCCTCACGATAAATGTGAGCGGTATCGATTATCAATTGGGTGGTAGCACCGATAACCATTTATATGGTAAGCATGAGTTTGAGTTTATTGGCGCGTATGGTAACGATGATGCCCAAAGATTGGGTAATCTGCTGCAACACCAAAACGCAGGTGATTTATTTCCCTATTGTTTCAACTGGAAATAGCCTGCCTGAACCTACCTTCTGAATTTTAGGCTGCGCTTCGGTGTGGCCTTTTTCGTATTTGCAGTAATCAAGTCAGCGTTTACAACTCAGAGTGATCTGGGTGGTCAACACCTATCTCCTCAACAAGCGTTTTAAAGATTTTTCTGATATTCCTCAGTGTAAATTTTTCAAAGTTGTGGCAAGTGGAAGGTATGTTTAATACTATAGAAACAGCTATCTGAGTAAAGAATATTTAGAGATTTTACTGTGTGTACATGATTGTGTGCATGTTTATGTTTTAATAGTATATATGGTTATATAAGACAATGTATTTAAAGGATACTTTCCTAAATAATTGTAATTATCAATTGATTACCTCCGATGCCCAGTTACAGTCCATCTGTGATCGGGCCAAACAACATGCAAAAATTGCGCTGGATACAGAATTTGTACGCACAAGGACATATTATCCCCAATTAGGCTTGATTCAACTGTTTGATGGGGAAGAACTTTCTCTGATTGATCCCCTTGAAATTTCTCAATGGCAGCCTTTGTGCGAATTACTGACTGATCCGAATGTCGTAAAATTCATTCATGCTGGCAGCGAAGATTTGGAAGTTTTCTGGAACAGCTTTCAGTGCATGCCGACTCCGATCATAGATACTCAGGTATTGGCGGCGTTTATTGGGCATCCTTTGTCGTGCGGGTTTGCAACACTGGTTTCAGAATATTTGCATGTAGAACTGGATAAAAGTGAATCGCGTACCGATTGGCTGGCTCGTCCTCTCAGTGAAAAGCAATGTGAATATGCGGCGGCGGATGTTTATTATCTCTTGCCTCTGGCTGGTATTCTGATGACAGCCACAGAGCAGGCGGGTTATATGGACGCAGCAAAAGATGAAAGCGAACTGATTGTACAGCGTCGCAAAGAGATCTTAATGCCGGAGTCTGCATACAAAGATATCAGCAATGCCAACCAACTACGCCCAAGGCAATTAGCCTGTTTAAAAAAACTGGCTGCATGGCGTTTAAATCAGGCTCGTGAGCGGGATTTGGCGGTTAATTTTGTTATTCGTGAAGAAAACTTGTGGCAGGTGGCGCGTTATATGCCAGCTTCACTGGGCGAGCTGGATGCTTTGGGTTTAAGCGGGCAGGAAATTCGTTGTCATGGGCGTCGGTTACTGGCAATGGTGGCAGAATGCCGGGATCTTTCAGATGAAGAATGCCCTGAATTAATTAAAAACTTAGTTGATTATCCTGAATATCGTAAAGCGTTTAAAGAAATAAAATCATTGATAAATACGGTCAGTGAACCACACCAGTTTTGCGCTGAATTATTGGCATCCCGCCGTCAGATTAATCAATTACTCAGTGCTCACTGGAAACTGAAATCATCAGCAAATCTACCTGAGTTATTACGGGGCTGGCGGAATAAACTATTGGCTGAACAGATTACTGAAATATTAGCTGATTACCCAGTTCAGTGATTCATTTGTCGGAACTGAAATCGGGATGTATAAACATCCCGATTACTTTCGGGAAATCACACGCTTAAATTAAATAGCGCCATTTGATAGCGTTATTTTGGCGATTCCTCAATCTCCGGTAATGTTACATTGAGTTCCAGTACGGAGATATCATCATTCTTTTGCTCAAACTGTACAGAAAGCATATCCGGGTCAATTTGTACATATTTACAAATAACAGCCAGAATATCGCGTTTCATTTCGGGCAAATAGGCAGGCTCAGCATCACCACGGCGCCGCTCTGCCACGATGATTTGCAGCCGTTCCTTGGCAATATTGGCTGTCGGTTTTTTTCTCGACAGGAAGAAATCTAACAAAGCCATGCGTTACCCTCCAAACAGGCGTTTCAAAAAGCCCTTTTTTTCTTCCTCAATGTAGCGGAAAGGCCGCTCTTCACCGAGTAAACGTAAAACTGTGTCTTCGTATGCCTTACCCGCATCAGACTCTTTATCCAGAATAACAGGCTCTCCCTGGTTCGAAGAGCGTAAAACAGATTGATCTTCAGGAATGACACCGATTAAAGGAATACACAAAATTTCCAGGACATCTTCCATACTCAGCATATCACCACGGTTCACACGACCGGGGTTATAACGAGTCAACAAAAGATGTTCTTTGATAGGATCTTCACCTCGTTCAGCCCGACGTGATTTAGACGCGAGAATACCTAAAATTCGATCTGAATCGCGAACAGATGAAACTTCCGGATTTGTTGTAATAATAGCTTCATCGGCAAAGTAGAGAGCCATCAGGGCACCACTTTCAATACCTGCTGGTGAATCACAGATAATAAATTCAAACCCTTGCTGAGTTAATTCATTCAGGATTTTTTCGACACCATCACGGGTGAGGGCATCTTTATCCCGAGTCTGAGAAGCAGGCAGAATATATAAATTCTCTGTGCGCTTATCTTTTATCAGCGCTTGATTTAATGTGGCGTCACCTTGGATCACGTTAACGAAGTCAAAAACCACACGGCGCTCACATCCCATGATGAGATCGAGATTACGCAGCCCGATATCAAAATCAATGACTACGGTTTTTTTCCCTTTTTGTGCGAGGCCGGTAGCAATGGCCGCGCTTGAAGTGGTTTTGCCAACGCCACCTTTACCAGATGTAACAACAATAATGCGTGCCATGAAGCGATTCCTTGTTATAAGGGCTAGATTAAGGTTTCAATAGTTAATTCATTATTTACCAGACGTAATTTCACCGCTTTACCAGCAAAATTATCTGGAATTTCATCACTGAGCCAATATTGGCCGGCAATAGAGGTTAGCTCAGCATTTAAATGGGTGCAGAAAATCTGACTTTCTTGATCGCCAGATGCGCCTGCTAATACACGCCCACGTAGCACGCCATATATATGAATATTCCCGTCAGCGATTAATTCTGCACCAGCACTGACATTACTGGTGACAATAAGATCACTATTCGGAGCATAAATCCTTTGTCCTGAACGAACAGGCGTATTAATTATACGAGTTTTTTTGAAAATAGGTTCAGGTGGCTTATTTTCTTCAGTACGAATTTTCTGGCTTTTCCCTTCTTTTAATAAAGGGAGTTCCGATTCCAACACAATTTTCCGCTGTTCTTCATCCTGGCAGCCGCTGATGCCAACAATACGTAGCCCGCTAGATTCAACCACACGATGTAGAGCAAGAAGGTCTGCACCAGCAGGGAGATGGGATATATTGATAACAACTGGAGCATTTTTCAGGAATTCGGGCGCTTGCTCCAATTTTTCCTGTATGGCCTTTTGAATGATATCCGGCTGGTCATCATGCAAATGAACGACCGAAAGCGTAAAATTACTGCCTTTTAGCTCAATTGGCGATTGTGACATCGATATTCAGACTCAGCAAGGTTAAGTTCCATGGAACAACTCCAAGGATACGATATTCTTAAATATAATAAGCATGTTATAGTTACTGAATTATTCAAGCAAGTCGCAGTGTTAATTAAAAAGAGTTTATGACAATGATTTGTGTAATCTATAGAAGTCCAAAGCGTGAACAAACATATCTCTATCTTACAAAAAAAGGAGATTTTTCCTCTGTTCCTGAAGAGTTATTGAAAGCTTTTGGCGAGCCACAATTTTCTATGATGATTTCGTTATCAGAAAGAAAAAAATTAGCTAATGCGGATATTGAAAAAGTAAAAGCGGCACTGAGTGAGCAGGGTTTTTACTTGCAGGTTCCCCCTCCCGTTGAAAGTTTAATCAATGAACATCTGGCAGCAGCCAAATCATGAAAAAAATCGTCATCCGAAGAGCCACGTATAGTGGCTTGATCCTGAATTAAGAGGGTGATTTATGAAATTAATCATCAAGGTACCTTTATTATTGAGTGTAATACTGCTGGCTGGGTGTATTTCACCCGATAAAAAAATACAGCAGGATTCAGGGTTGACGGTTTTATCTCAAGTGGATGTTAAGGTACTGGAACAGCAGTTTCCACGCGCTTTACGTGAATCATCGCAGTTTCCTGCTTATGTGGCTTTAATCAGGCAGCAGGCGCGGCAACAGGGGATCAGTGAGGAGACCTTAAAACGGGCATTTGCTGATATACACTTTATCCCACGGGTCATTAAATCAGATCGTAATCAACCAGAGAAGAAAGCGACGCTGGATGAGTATCTGAAACGTGTTTTGCCGGACTGGAAAATAAAACAGGGCGTTGAACAATATCAGAATAATTCCCTGCAATTAGAAAGGGTCGGTCGTAAATATGGTGTCCCTGAATCTTATATTGTCGCCTTATGGGGGCTGGAGAGCGGGTTTGGCCGTATTCAGGGTAAGGAAGATGTCATATCCGCATTGTCTACGCTGGCTTTTGAAGGGCGGCGGGAAGACTTCTTTATCAAACAGCTTCTGGCCGCTCTTGAGATTATGGAGAAAAAATACATTGGCGCAGACCAGACTCTGAAAGGTTCTTGGGCTGGAGCGATGGGGCAAAGCCAGTTTATGCCGACTTCGTATCTGACTTATGCCGCAGATGGTAATGGTGACGGAAAGATCGATATCTGGAACAACAAAGAAGATGTTTTTGCTTCCACCGCTAATTACCTGCATAAAGAAGGATGGCAAAAAGGACTACCGTGGGGTTTTGCCGTTTCATTGCCGGCTAATTTTGATAAAGCGCTGGAAGGCGTTAAGGTGGAGCAGGGTAAATCTATTTCACAATGGCAGTCATTGGGTGTTTTTTCTCCTGAATTTGCACAATTACCCGCTAAAACCAACGGTTGGATTATAATCACTGATGGGGTCGAACCGCAGGCGTTTTGGGTGACGCAAAATTTCCGTACTATTATGCACTGGAATCGTTCTTACTATTTTGCCCTCAGTGTTGGTATGATGGCTGACGGTATCGAACAGAGAATGCGTCATCTCACTCATTAAATATCAGAGCCTGAGTAATCAGGTTGATGACAGTTTAAGGAAGAGTACTATGTACCAGCATAGAGACTGGCAGGGGGCACTGCTGGATTTTCCTGCTAATAAAGTTGTTTGCGTTGGTAGTAACTACGCTAAGCATATTAAAGAGATGGGTTCCAGTATCACTGATGAGCCGGTGATATTTATTAAACCCGAAACTGCGCTTTGTGATTTGCGCCAACCCATATCTATTCCGGAAAAACTGGGGGCAGTGCACCATGAAGTAGAACTGGCGGTTTTAATTGGTTCGACACTCAAAAATGCCAATGAGGAACGGGTCAGTAACGCCATTGCTGGTTTTGCCGTTGCTTTAGATTTGACACTGCGCGATTTACAGCGTGAATTTAAACAATCAGGCCAGCCGTGGGAGAAGAGTAAAGCATTTGATGGCTCATGCCCGATCTCGGGTTTTATTCCGGTTAATGTCTTTGGAGATCCACAGAACGTCCGTCTTTCTCTGACAGTAAATGGCGAGTTACGTCAAAACGGCAATACGAGTGACATGCGAACGCCAATCATCCCTTTGATTAGCTACATGTCACAATTTTTTACCCTGCGTCCCGGTGACATTATTCTGACCGGAACACCAGAGGGAGTAGGGGCTTTGAAATCTGGTGATGTTCTGAACGTTTCTCTTAATGAACACGTTTTAACTACCAGAGTGATTTAATGATGAGGAATGGCAGTAATTATGTCCCAACCTTTCTGGCAGATGAAAACCTTGGCACAAATGACCGATCAGGAGTGGGAAGCTCTGTGTGATGGCTGTGGTCAGTGTTGCCTGCACAAGTTGATGGATGAAGACACTGATGAAATTTATTTCACCAATGTCGCCTGTAATCAGCTGAATATCAAAACCTGCCAATGCAGAAATTATGAAGATCGTTTCAGTTATGAACCTGACTGTATAAAACTGACTCGTGAAAATATGGTGACTTTTGAGTGGCTACCCACAACCTGTGCTTATCGTCTGATTGACGAAGGAAAAGGCCTTTTGCCGTGGCACCCGCTAGTCAGCGGTTCAAAATCAGCCATGCACGCAGAACGCATTTCTGTCAGGCATATTGCTGTGCGTGAGGTTGATGTAGTGGACTGGGAAGACCATATCTTGAATAAGCCTGAGTAGGTATTTTACTTATTGATATAAAAGGGAATTTATATCATAGGGTAGATGCTTGGGGGATTCCACGTAGCTCCAGATGATCCCGGAGAATAGCAATCACCACCTTTACATCAAGGGTAAACCTAAATTCTAGGTCGAGCGCTTTAAATAACGGGAGAGGTATTACTATTTCCAAAATTTGCCATATTATTTTCAGTTATTTATTTGGTTGACGTATATTATAAATAGAGTTTTGGGTTTTGATATATCCATCAATTTTATAAGTTTCGGCGTTCTGCAATAATGAATTGATTATTGCAGTGCTGTCATAAAATCATTGATTTCTGCTATTGAACATCTTTCCGAATGCTACTGATTTTTCTTCGTTATTTTTACAGAAATCAGCTAATTCTATTTCATCAGTATATTCTTGTGATAATTTACTTAAAAAATCAGCAGATGAAGTTTCTTCATTAAATTTATTTTTCATTTCTGGTCTCCTGACTTATTACTTTACTGTATTAGGCGTACAAAATTTGATGATTTAAAAAAATACATTAGGAGTAGTATTTAAAAACCATTTCTAAAAAATAGAGGTGATATATGGTATGGGTAGTTGATGACGAACGTGCCGAATGGGCACAAATACCACGTGCTGCCGAAAATAAATATGATGAATGGGTGAGAATTATAGTAGAAAATAATAGATCTCCAAGTGATGCTGCACGTGATATAGGAGACTCCAATTTTAAAATGTTGAGCGGTGCAACCGAACTATATACCATCAGACTTAGTCAGAGGCACAGAGTTTTATTTACAATAGATAGTGTCAATGAAGTAGTTAGGGTTCTCCAGGTGGGTGGTCATACTTAGCAATGTTGGCTGCCTAATAAAAACCGACTTATCGGGTCATTTAAATAGGTGACCCGCTATCAGAAATCCTTGGTTACTCAGAGAACGCATTGTAACCTCAGAGCAAATGATTCTGGGGTTGCAGGAGTATATCAGGGCGCAGCGTGGTGAATTGGAAAGAATAAAAGGGAGGTCGAAACACTTCCACCTCCCTCAGTTTTATGATGAACAAGTCCCTCCAGGATATAGTGAGCATACAAGTTGACAGTCTCTATATTCTGGGCTGTTAGGAGCGTATAAATCTGAACAAATATTGGCATAAGTCTGCATTGAGGCTAAAAGAGTCGTGCCAGCCACTAGGCAAAGAAGAACGTATTTTCTCAAAGGTATCCCCCACATCGGTTACATCATTACTATCGAAAAAACTGGTAAATTTAATAAACCCATCACACTGCAACAACAAGCGAATAATTCTTAACAATTAGTTACCTATTGAAACTAAAGTCAATATTTCTTCACCCATCCCCTGAGTGGTTAAAGGAATATCCAAGCCATCACATCCCGTGGTCTTATATCTGAATTTCACCTTGCATTAGCACGCGCATCTAAAGAATAACAACGGACTGGAACTAATCTACCTTGATGACAAGGTGAATAAGGGCGGTAGTATCATGATTGTGAGCCGTGCAATATTTCCGCAGGTTATCGTTTGGATGTCCGTATTCAGATGCCGGAGGATTCAGTGTGGAATGTGAAGCAGAAGATGGTAGAGGCTGCCACTGATAGTGAACAAGGCTGAGCAGATGGAGTAATGGTATGATTAACCCGCAGAAAATTGCGGGTTAGAATTTTAGTTATTTATTTTATTTATTGGAGAGGAGAATAACGCGACTCTATTTTAACGTTGACATAAAAGTCACCGGAATTATCTTCATAATGAGTATCTAAAAATAAAAGAATTAATTCTCCATCGGTGGGAATAGTTCTGTGAAGTACACCATTGCCAATTTCATAGGTCTTATCACCAATTTTTGCAGCTAAAGCACCTCCCGGAGGGTTAGGTGGAACCCCTTGAGGGGCAGACCAAGGATTCGGTCGGTTATCATTGGCATACTGAACCCATCCTGACGCAATAACAGAGATCACATCCCCTTTTTTGAGTACAAGTCCCGTGGGTTGACCTTGTTGAAGTTTTCCAGACACAGTTCCAGACCAATCATACATAGCATTACCTCCAATATCTTTTTATAACTTTCTGAGGGCGATGTTTCTCCACCGATGAATATTAATAAATGGATTCATCAGTAATGGAGAACACGCTTTATTTTTTAGTTCAGTGGGTAGGCTACATGTTTTGGTTCTAGGATGACATGGAATAACTGGTAGTAAATTAATGAAATTTGTATGGCTATTGTTAAGAATGAATGCATAACAAGCTCTACAGCGACAATTAATTAAAAAATAATCTATTACATATTAAAACTCTTCTGGATTGTACTGGTTTGGATATTTTCAATTATTTATTTTGTTTAATGAATACCTTGATTTCGCTCATGTAATTAACTCTATTTTTAATAAATTATTAAGTTAAGATGGTACTTCTGATGTAAGAGTGCCAAAGCTACGGTTCTGTATACCTCGTAATCTTATCTAGAAAGTATAAACACCAAAGAACCTTTCAGACTATCGTGGGCTAAGTAATATTCTCAAATTAACCTTAATTACAACATTTCTCTCCTAATAGTGTGAATAAATTATAAATATCCTGTTGTATTACATTAAGTATTACTGGTGAAATAAAATTTATTAATATCTTATATTTTATGCTTCTGTTATAAAAGTATGGCCGTGGAAAATGCTTATACCACGGATAGAAATAGAAACTCACCAAAATAGACTTTCCGTGTTGTTAAACCTGATAAATGATGTTTACAGGCGGAGAAGTATCAACCGCCTTCATATTACTTAACAATGTATTTGTTGATTAAATGAGGGTTACAAATGAATTCTCAAAATAATAAACCGGATAAGACGACGAAAAAAGATGATGTGCTCCCTGATAGCTCAATCAGGGAAAAGCAGACTGTCACGCGAAACCAAGCCGAAAACAGAGTCAGTAATATCTTTGGCTTTGGTTATTCACATGCCAACTTCTTTAACAGCCATTTCGGAGCTTAATACCATGACAAAACAATTTAAAGTTCCTTTTGCCGCGCAAGGAGATAGAGTTTCTGTACCTGATGAGGCCCAATCAGAGGGGGCTGTCTCATATGCTAAAGGGTACGGTGCTGCATACGGGCTTGACCAAAATGAAGATCCTACAGCAAGGGAAATTGAACGTGAAAAAATGAATGGCATTTTTCACGATATTACGGAAGCGGTGGGCGAGATTCAGACTTTTGGTGCATCGCAGTGGGCTGTAGAAGGCCAGCCTTACCCTTTGCGTGGGTTGGTTTACCATAAACAAAAACTCTGGCAATCCCGTATTGATAACAACAAGGAAGAGCCAAAAACAGGGAATGCCTGGGTGGAGTTAAAAGCTGATCTGACTGCCGATGATGTGGGCGCTTACAGTAAAGCAGAATCTGATGGGCGATATGAATCCAAAGGGGTGAGCTATACAAAGGGAGAATCTGATGGGCGATATGAATCCAAAGGGGTAAGTTATACAAAGGGAGAATCTGATGGGCGATATGAATCCAAAGGGGTGAGCTATACAAAGGGAGAATCTGATGGGCGATACGAATCCAAAGGGGTAAGTTATACGAAAGGAGAATCTGATGGGCGATACGAATCCAAAGGGGTGAGTTATACAAAAGCCGAATCTGATGGACGATACGAAGCCAAAGGGGTGAGCTATACAAAAGCCGAATCCGATGAACGATACCAATCTAAAGAGGCATTGAAAAATATTCGTTGGGTTCCTATGCCCAAGGGGGCAGATGGATGGGGAAATCCTGGTTATTATCGTGGCTTAGTCATTGTGAAAACTTTGTATTTTCCGGAAGATGTCAGGGGGAAATATTTAATATGTTCGTCGGATGGTGATCAGGGGTTGATCGGATATGTTACTATGTTGTTACCTGCCAGTAGGGATATATATAATCAGCCTATGGAGTATAATATCCCGATGGGCGAGGGGGGGGGTGATCGTGCGGAATATATAAAGCTTGCTTTTACATTAGCTGATGATGGTAGAAGTGCTACTTGTACTCTGATGAATGAAGCGATAGTGTTTCATATCGGGATAGTAGGCTAATATATTAGAGTAATAGAAAGCCCATTTGGGCTTTCTATTGGGTACTAAGGTGATTATTTTATTTCATCGGTAAGTTTTTTAAGAAGTAAATATTTTTAGCCTATAAAATAAATAATAAGGTTCCTTCTTCTTTAATTTATGTTTATATAACATCCTGCCTTTTTCATTAAAAATCTGGTCATGATTTAATAAATTGATGCCATAACCAGATTAATCAATGCCGATGATCCATCATATTTAAATCTATATGAACGATATTGGCTTATTTATACGGAAATTAATAAGTGGAAAATAAAATACTCCAAAATTTGTTAGCAATTAAAATACACTGTACGCTTTAATATCAGCAATATACAAAGTGCATACCTTAGTAAGCCTGTATTAAAACAAAGCTAAAGGATTCGGGCCTGCTATTAAGGAGTAAACGCTAGCATGAAAGATTCCATCACCTCATTATTCAAGCCATTTGAACTAGGTACCCTGAAATTACAAAACCGTTTTGTTATGGCTTCAATAGAGCAGGAGCGCTCATTCGGAGAAGTGTCAGGGAAAGAAATGGCAGAACACTCTTGCCAGTGTGCAACTAACGAAGGCGCTGGTCTGGTTATCACGGAGGCCGTCTATATCAATCATCCCTCCGCAGGAGAAAAAACGGATTTATCCCGCTTGGGTTCTGGCTCAGAAGCATACTTTTCTGAAATGGTTAAGGCCGTACATGCTACTGGCGGAGTTATTTTTGCGCAATTATTTCATCCGGGTGCCGATGATTCAGGGCGGCTTGATCCGTCACTGGTCTGGAGTCCGTCGGGATTTTCTGCCACACGTGGCTCATATGGCAAAGCCATGACGCTGGACGACATTGATGAGATTATTGCTTCTTTTGCAAAAGCCGCCAGTTTCGCCCAGTCAATAGGATTTGACGGTGTAGAAATTCATGGGGCACATGGTTATCTGATAGATCAGTTCCTTTGGGCAAATACGAACCGCCGCGAAGATGTATGGGGCGGATCCATCCGTAATCGTGCGCAATTTGCGGCGCAGATAATCGCCGCGGTGCGTAGAGCTACAGGCCGTTTGTTCCCGATCTCTTTTTTATTTTCGCAATGGAAGATGGGTGCCAATAACGCGGCTATTGCAACCAGTCCGCAGGACTTAGAAACCCTGCTTGATCCGATTGTTCAGGCTGGTACAACTATATTACATGCTTCAGACGGCCATTTCGGCCAACCTGCTTTTCGGAATTCAGATCGTAGTTTAGCTGTATGGGCGAAAGAATTGACAGAACTTCCTACCATTGCAGGTGGTTGGATCGATTTGTCATTATCAGGGTGTTCAGCTTACAGTTCTGACTTAGAAGTATTGATACGGCAGTTAGATAACCAGCAAATTGACTTAGTAGCTGTCGGGAGGCAATTGTTCTCTGAACCAAACTGGGTTTCAGAACTACAGAGGATGTCGAAATAACCGCCATAAATATACCCAGTGCTTAAATTGCCATTAATGCCAAATTTCTTCTCGTTTTTCTCACTTTTATCAGAGAAGAAAAACTGATAGTTTGACTATTTGGCAGTCAAGACAAGGAAAGAGAAATGGCAAGTTATTTAATTCGAGTAGAACTGTATGGTACGGGGTCTGCGGGATATGAAAAGCTACATAAAAGGATGGCAGGCAATCAGTTCAGTCGCTCTATACGTTTCCCCGATGGAAAGTGGCATCGCCTTCCAAGTGGAACGTATATTGGTAATTCTTCATTAGGCTCTCTTCAACTGGCAGAAAAAATCAAATCCATTGCTAAGTCTTATTCAAGCAAAGACCCTTCCATATTTGTCTGTACTTACAGTAACTGGAGCGCTGCGTTGTATATTGATAAGGAACATCCAGAAAACTGATTAATCCAGTAAATAAAAAATGGCAGTCTGAAAAACAAACTGATGTAGGTAAATTTTCTTATATTTCAAATTAATAAACCAGTAATAAATAATAGAATAGCTTCCGATTCATTGAACAAATATATAGGGATACATTGGTAAAGTAATACCATGATACCTGACAGCCTTGACTGTGTTGCTGCGAATGTTTGTTTGATAATGAGGGAGTCGAAAAATGAACAGTAACTGGATGTGTTATATGAAATTTTTAGGTTTCTGGATTGCAGTAACGTTAATGATCGGGATTATGTTGTCATAATAAATGATTATGATATAAATTTTGTCACCTCGCTTTGGCGAGGTTTTTTTACATTTGAACAGTAACATTATTTATTGCAGGAGCTTTATTTTGGGAAAGAATTTGGCTGACTCTGATCTCAATAATATGTCGAAAGAGCAATTAATTGAAGAAATCAAGAAGCTCAGGGAAGGAATAAGAGAGCACAGAGATTCATCCGGTCATGATCTTTGCTGGTATCATCCTGATTTATGGGGATTGTTGCCAGAATATAAACACACAGAAATTGAAGTACCGGACTGGCCGCAGTTTATGCGAGGTTGTACTCGTTATCGCCAGTCGTTAGATGAAAAGTGCCCATCTGCCGTCAGAATTAAAGTAGAATTTGACGATGACAAATAAGACAGACACTCTTATTAGGTAATCAGTTATTAGAAAACAGATTACCCGACGTATGCGGGTAATCCTGATGTTTTTAACTGCAATTCTTCGTCTTTCAAGTTGCCTCTTTGTTGGCTGCACGGGTTACCGTTTTATAAACATGCGGTTATCTATGCTTCCGGGAATGAATAAGAGGCCAGTCTTTGACTGGAAAAAAATACGTTTCCTTTTTTCTTCGACGTATCTTGAAATCTATAATATCGATGACAAAGAATAAAATAACTTTAGCTTATCGCATTATTGAGCAGGCTTTCTCAAAGTATAAACCAGCTTGTTTCTGTTATTTTTCAGTGTTAATTGCCTGTTTTGTAAACTCACTGTTGCACCGTGGGTCAGGATATCAATAATAACCCGATCCCATTTGTTGAGCTTTTCATTAACACAGAATATGTCGGATTTAGTCAAATTGTTGACGATTAAAACATTATCCTTTAATTCACCTACCCCCATAAAGTTGTTACACATTGTTCCGGAAACAAACATGTTTTTACCAAATGTGATGGACAGCTTTGTATCTTCTTTATTGGATACATTCTCACCATTAACGCTGACTAACGCAAATTTATGGTGCTGCAAATCTTTGGCAGTTACATTTCCTGTGGCACTTACCCCTGTGGATTGACATGCTGTAAGTAACAAGGTGGCGACCGCTAACGGAATCGCTCTGTTCATTTTATCTCCTGATGTTTATTACTTCATCCAACGAGATTCGGGCAGGGTTCACCAGAAGTTAATTGTTGGATACTTTGTAACGTTGTTTCACTGATACTGGTTAATGCTTCTTCTGTCAAAAATGCCTGATGGCCTGTGAATAAGACATTATGGCAGGAGGATAAACGGCGAAAGATATCATCTTGAATAACGTCATTTGATTTATCTTCAAAAAATAAATCGCGTTCGTTCTCATATACATCCATACCTAATGCGCCAATTTTCTGTTGTTTCAATGCGTTGATTGCAGCAACAGAATCAATCAATGCGCCCCGGCTGGTGTTGATGATCATTACACCATCTTTCATTTTACTGAACGCAATTTCATCCAGTAAGTGATGGTTTTCCGGAGTCATTGGACAATGTAGTGAGATCACATCAGATTCGGCATACAGAGTATCCAAATCCACATATCTCACACCAAGCTCTAATGCTTCCTTATTTGGGTAAGGATCATGTGCTAATAAGTGCATACCGAAACCTTTCAGGATTTTTAAGGTAGCAAGGCCAATTTTCCCGGTACCGATAATACCTGCGGTACGGTTATACATGTTGAACCCAGTCAGGCCTTCAAGGGAGAAGTTGGCATCGCGGGTACGCTGATAAGCACGGTGGATACGTCTGTTCAGGCATAGCATTAACCCGACTGTATGTTCAGCAACGGATTCCGGTGAATAGGCCGGTACGCGAACAACCTGAATGCCGAGTTCTTTAGCTGCATCTAAATCAACATTATTAAAACCGGCACAACGTAATGCCAGAATTTTGATGTTCATTTCTGCCAGTTCTTGCAGGACCTCACGTCCGCCATCATCATTGACGAAAATACAGACAGCATCAGCTCCAACAGCATTTTTAGCGGTTTGTGGGCTAAGGGGAAAATCAAAGAACTCGATATGATAATCAAGGCCAAGTTTTTGGTTGAGTAATTCAAAATGTTTACGATCGTATTGCTTTGTACTGTAAACAGCAACTTTCATAACTTTATCTCCGGTACTTTATTGACTGTGTGGTGCTTAATTTCATTCGAGCTACTTATTGAGCTTTCCAGTTCATAGAGTATACCTGTTGTTTTTCAAGCCTCCTCCTTGATGACTAAGCAAATTTGTTCTCTTGCCACTACTATCTGGCTTGAAATACATTAGGCATATAGTTTTTGGGCTATGTTTTCGTCCTTGCCATGGTGATGCAACTTGAAATTCATCGGTATAATAAACCGACTCATAGTTTTCCATGAGATTATCATAACAGGAAGTTATATTCAGACTGAAAAAGAAGAGTTCGACAATAAATGATCAGGATATTAAAAGCGTTCGCAGTCATGGTAATACTACTGGTGTTATTAGTGTTGACAGGATGGTTCACTCTTTCTCACTGGTTACCATTGGTTGCCAGCCATTGGTTACCACAGGGAATGACGCTTTCTTTGACTCAGCCCAAATGGACAAATAACAGATTACAGCTTGATAGCCTAACCGTGCAGGTACAAAAATGTGAACTCATAAAGTTATCTGGTTTATCTGCCGGATATTTGCCAAAGCAACGGGCAGAAGGCAAGTATTGGGATATTCATATTGCTAATGTTTATAGCCAGAGTGAATGCTTGCCACAATTACCGATAACGCAAAAGCAGCCAGCTCCCGTATCCGTTGATGAGATCTTATCTTCCATTCCTGTAATTAAATTAGTTATTGACCACGTTGCTCTTTCTCCGTGGCAGGAATTTGCCGGAAAGCTTCAGTTTGATTCATCTTCTCACCAGCAAACGCTCTCTTATCAGGGGAGTCAGTTAAAATTATCGGCTGATATTACAGATAAAAAATACCTGAACGTTCACCAATTTTTTGCAAAATTACCCCACCAGACTATTAGCCTGAATGGTGGTTTTTCATTGCCATTGGATATCAACAAGTTGCCGGAACAGGGCAGAATAACGGGGCAGTTGTCTGTCGGGCAGTTTCCTGAGCCTTTGGTGATGTTACTGGAATGGAAAGGGCAGAATGGAAAATTCACGATCACTCAGGAACCCAGCCAATTAGACAAAAACAACAAGAGTAAGCCGCAGATATGGGCTGAATTACCGTGGTCGTTCAATCAGTCTCAATTTGTTATTCAGCATGGAAAATGGCAATGGTTGGGAGCAGGGCAGCCATTATCCGGGGGAGTGAATTTTACTCTCGGAGACTGGAAGAAAGGCTTTAATGGTAGCCAGATCAGTGGAAAAGTGAATCTGATCACACAGGGTGAATTTGGCAAGGGTAATGTGGTTCTTTCCATGCAACCGACAAAGGTAAGCCTAACAAATACACATATTCCTCTCCAACTGACAGGGCAAATGAATAGCGGGCAAATGATCATGACAATGTCATTGCCGACAGTCATAACAGGCTCATTAGCTGATCCGAAGATAACATTCAAGCCCGGTTCTCTGTTCCGTGTCTGGGGAAAAGTCAGCGAAAATTTTATTATCAAAGAAGCCAGATTACCTTTGGCTGGAACCTACCTTACCCGTCATGGTTTTACGGGCCGTTTACAGGCAATAGTAACTGCAAAAGAGAGCTATTGGGGAACTTTCAGGCTCCATTTTGATGGAATGGCCGAAAATTTTATTCCCGATCATGGAAACTGGAACTGGCGGTATTGGGGGAACGGTGATTTACCGCCGTTGCAGGCTAAATGGGATATATCGGGTAAAGGAAACTGGAATCAGTCACAGATAGCGATAAGTGAACTCAATACAGGGTTTGATACTATCAATTATGGCCTTGTAAAAATGAAAGCTCCTCGTTTGCAGCTGATAAAACCGTTGATATGGAATCGTTCCATAACCCAGCCAGAATTAGCGGGAGAACTACAACTTTCTGCCTTGCGAACTGATTTTCGTTCCGGTGGCTTTTTACCGCCAGTTAATTTCAGGGCAACAGTAACGGGTCAGTCACCTGATAATTTTATGTTAAATGGTAAATTGCAGGCTAAGGGAATAGGGCCGATTCCAGTTTATGGTCGTTGGGATGGCGTCAGGTTAAGAGGAGAGGCGCGTTGGCCAAGGCAGTCATTGCTGGCATTCCAGACGCTGATTCCCGCGGATCTGGGGATTACCGTGCGTAGCGGCAATATCTATGCGCAGGCAGCATTTTCTGCCGCAAAAGGGCAAGGTTTACGTGCTGGTGGGCACTGGGTAGTCAAAAATGCAGGAATTTGGCTGAAAGATGGAAGTATTGACGGGCTGGATTTTGTATTACCGTGGCGTTTACAGGAACAGACCTGGCAATTAGGTGTTACATCGCCTGTTCAGTTACGGGTTAAAACAATCAATAGCCTATTCGAGATGAATAATGTTTCTGCCGATTTGCAGGGTTTTTATCCCCCGACTCAGATTCAGCCACTAACATTATCCAATGTGAATATTGATATGCTGGATGGTGGTCTCAAATTAGATAAATTACAGCTCCCACAAAAACAGCCTGCGGTACTGAGTTTTAATCATCTGAATGTGAGTAAATTATTTTATGTATTGAAAGTGAAGCAACTTGCTATGTCAGGAAGAATCAGTGGTGAATTACCGCTGTTATTAAATGATAAACAGTGGCTTATTAAGCAAGGCTGGATAGCTAACGAAGGCGGCCTGACATTAAGGCTTGATAAAGATACGGTTGATTCAATAGGAAAAAATGATTTAACGGCTGGTTTAGCAATGGATTGGCTACGTTATTTGGAAATCAGCCACTCTAAAGCGAATGTAACACTGGATAATCTGGGTATTTTGGTCATGCACTCAGAGATAAACGGTGTTAATCCAGTCGTGGATAAAAAGCGTGAAGTCAGGCTGAGCTACCGGCATGAAGAGAATATCTTTCAGCTATGGCGCAGCCTGCGATTTGGCAGCAATTTGGAGGAATGGTTAGAGAAAAATATTGCTTTACCGGAATGAACATTCACAGATTAAAAAAACGGTCATTGAGAATTCAATGACCGGATACAATTAAGAACCATCATTTATTTCTATAAACCATTAACTGCTCAACCAGCTGCTCTTTCCCTACGATAGAGATAACCTTCCCCCGACGCAGAGCAACCTGATCTGTTTTCATTTCCTGCTCTCCGACAATCAGAATATTGGGGATCTTCAACTGATGGAATCGCCTGATTTTATGAGCAACAGAGCTATTACTATGATCAGCTAATACAGGCAAATCCGCAGAGTTGAGTGAATAAACCAGTGCGTTAGCATAATCAATAGCTGCCTCACTCACTGTTGCGATTGCAACCGGTAATGGATGTATCCATTCTGGCAATGCGCCCTGAGTGCTTTCCAGTAACACGCCGATCCAGCGCTCTATTGAGCCATATATGACCTGATGTAAAATCACCGGGCGTTCTTTCTCGCCGGACGAATTTGTATAAGCAATATCAAAGCGTTCCGGGAGGTTAAAATCCAGCTGTATTGTTCCGCACTGCCACTCACGCCCCATATTATCTTTAAGAGCCAGTTCGATTTTGGGACCATAAAACGCGCCTTCACCGATTTGTATTTCGAAATCAACAGATTGTTCCTGGCATACATCAATTAATATTTTTTCAGCTTTCTGCCATAAAGCTTTATCGCCGAGGGCAGACTCTGGCCGAGTAGAAATTCTGACCAAAAGTTGATGATAACCATACTGGCTGTACACAAGTTTAGCTCTATTCAGAAAATTAATTACCTCTACCTGAATTTGTGACCATGCACAAAAGACATGGGCATCGTCCTGAGTAAATTGGCGCAATCTCAGGCAGCCATTCAATGCACCAGAGGCTTCATTGCGATGGACTAAACCAAATTCGAACAGTTTTATAGGGAGTTCTTTGTAACTATGTACACCACGTTTGAAAAGTAAAATATGCGCCGGGCAGGACATTGGTTTTAAAGCATAATCCGATATGCCGTCCTGACCACCGCCGAAAAACATATCTTCTTCGTACATAGCAAGATGACCGGAAGTTTGCCATAACTCTTTTTTCAAAAATTGAGGTGTACGGACTTCCTGAAAGCCATGCTGTTGGTAAATTTTCCGCATATGCTGTTGAATATTTTGAAATAGCCGCCAGCCGTTCGGGTGCCAGAAAATCATTCCCGGCCCTTGGGGTTCTGAATGAAACAAATCAAGTTGTTGTGCAATCTCACGATGAGTTTTCATAGCTTCTCCTGTTATGAAACTCTGAGCGAAACGCATAAGGCAGGTATTAAAAAACCCTCTGGCGAGTCGCTCAGAGGGTTTTTTAAAATTCTGTCGAGACTACCCCCCGAACAACCTAGTGGTTTCGGTGGTGGTAGTTTGTTGAGCTGGCATGGCCAGAATGAAGATTGATTTAATTTTCATAATGTTTAAGTTTTTAGCAATCTGCATAGAAAAAAGCAAGTGGAAATTATAGGTAAAAAGTTCTATATCCAATGAGTTCCGAATTCCCTAAGAGATTACTGTGTTTTAATACTTTGCTCTGTACCGTAGAATTATCGCTGAACTGGAATAGTTTGGTGTTTTTAACCGGGAGTAATAATAAATGATAACAAAGCGTGGGTTCAGATTAACGATGGTCATTGGTGGCATGGCGTTAATCTGCGTAGGTTTGGTTGGGTGTATCAGGCTGGAAGTTGCAACACCGGATAAGCCCATCAATATTAATATGAATGTGAAAATTGAACATGAAATTCATATTAAAGTCGATCGGCAGATTGAAGATATGCTCAAAAATAACTCTGACTTATTCTAAGGAGTGAGAATATGAAAAAAACAGGAGTGATACTTTGGTTAAGCTTGTTGTTTAGCTCTTTTGCAATGAGTATGACGCTGGATGAAGCAAAACAACAAGGTTTGGTAGGTGAAACATTCAGCGGATATCTGGCTCCTGTCCGGAATACTGAGGATGCACTTTCCGTAGTTAAGCAAATCAATAGTGAACGGGAAAAAAAGTATGCGGAGATTGCGGCGCAAAATAATATAACTACCGATCAAGTGGCAAGAATAGCCGGTGAAAAGCTGGTTAGTCGTGCAGGAGCAGGGGAATATGTGCGTGGTATTAATGGTAACTGGTTGAAGAAATAAAGCGTGCCATTTTTAGGCTGGCACGCACCGTTAGTAACAACAGAATCAGGCTGCAATTTCTTCAGATTGTTCCTGCTTTATTTTTTCTATAATTTCAATTATTGCATTGTGAGAGTTTTGGTGTGCCTGATGTGCCAGTTCTTTGCCTAACGCAATCCCTTCTGCAAAGACGAATTTAACATCAGTAATACCAATAAACTCCAAGAAAATCTGTAAGTGCGGAGTGATCAAATCTTTTGGTGTTTGCTGATAAATTCCACCACGGGTGGTTAGCACAATAACACGTTTTCCTTTCAACAAGCCTTCTGGGCCTGATTCAGTATAGCGGAAAGTAATACCAGCACGAGCAATCAAATCAAAGTAGTTTTTTAATTGGGTAGGAATAGAGAAGTTGTACATTGGTGCTGTGATTACAATAACATCATGAGCCTTTAATTCGGCGATCAATTCATCAGATAGTGCCATCGCCGTTTTTTGACGCTCTGTCAGTTCCGCGCCACTTGGACGCATAGCACCTAATAGTTCCCCATCCAGCACCGGAACTGGTTCTTCAGCTAAATTACGGATGGTGATGTGACTATCTGCATGGCTGGTGGACCATTGCTCAATAAAATTATCCGCCATTTTATTGCTTTGTGAATTTTGCGCCATAATGCTGGATTTCAGAACCAGTAATTTACTCATTTTTAATTCCTTAATTTGTTACTGTAACTAATACATTGTCAACGGTTTCTATAGGTCAGGCATTTTAATGGGATAGTCATTCAGTAAATAGCGCAATATTTCGAGGTTTGTATTCAAAATTATTGAACATCAGATTGATGTCATCGGTTTTAACCTGAAAGATGAGGGAAATAAATGCGTTTATATGCAGTACATTGAAATACTCAAGATATGTTACACTTCTGATAGCCCAGTTATAAAACCCTATCCTATAACTCAATTTACTAGAATACCTTGATAGTAAAAGAAATTTTGACAATAAAGTGTGTTTCAGAAAAACAGCACTACTCAATTAAGAACGTCACAAGGATTTATCACAGTGGAATTACCTTTAACAGCGACGATTGCTGAATTATACGCTGAACTTGAGCACACGCCGTTGCGTGACCAGTTCCGTTTAAGAAAACGTTTACAGGGAGCTGCAAAAATAAAAAATCAGGCTTCCTTACAGGCTGTAGCACAATCTATTGCTGCGGATATTACTACAGCAAAACAAAAAGTTATTAATCGTCAAACGGCATGTCCTACGATTAAATATCCTGAAAACCTGCCTGTTAGCCAGAAAAAAGATGATATCTATAAAGCTATCAGGGATAACCAGGTTGTTATTATTGCTGGTGAAACAGGATCTGGTAAAACCACCCAGATCCCTAAAATATGTCTTGAACTTGGCAGGGGGATTAAAGGGCTTATCGGGCATACTCAACCCCGCCGTTTAGCGGCTCGTTCAGTGGCCAGCCGTATTGCCGATGAACTGGAAACGTCGCTGGGTTCAGCGGTCGGTTATAAGGTTCGTTTTAATGATCAGGTGAGTGAGAATACACTGGTCAAATTAATGACTGACGGTATTTTGCTGGCGGAATTGCAGCAGGATAGATTGTTATTACAATACGATACACTGATTATCGATGAAGCCCATGAACGTAGCCTGAACATCGATTTTATTATGGGATATCTGCGTCAGTTATTGCCGAAGCGTCCCGATCTGAAAGTGATTATTACCTCTGCAACCATTGATCCTGAACGGTTTTCCCGTCATTTCAGTAATGCGCCTATTATTGAAGTTTCAGGTCGCACTTACCCGGTGGAAGTTCGTTATCGGCCAATAGCAGGAGACGATAATGACAACGATAGGGATCAGTTAGAAGCTATCATTGATGCGGTAGAAGAATTAGGCCGCGAAAGTGCCGGTGATATTCTGGTATTTATGAGCGGAGAGCGTGAAATCCGTGATACCGCTGATGCCCTTAGTAAACAGAATTTTAAGCATACCGAAATTTTGCCTCTGTTTGCGCGTCTCTCCAATAACGAGCAAAACCGGATCTTCCAGTCGCACGTCGGGCGGCGAATTATTCTAGCCACTAACGTCGCTGAAACTTCATTGACTGTACCGGGCATTAAATATGTTATCGATACTGGCTATGCGCGTATCAGCCGATATAGTTATCGAACCAAAGTTCAGCGTTTGCCGATAGAGCCTATTTCTCAGGCATCAGCCAATCAACGAAAAGGTCGTTGTGGCCGTGTTTCTGACGGGATATGTATTCGACTCTATTCTGAAGATGATTATTTATCCCGTCCGGAATTTACTGACCCTGAAATTCTGCGTACCAATCTGGCATCCGTTATTTTGCAGATGACTTCGATTGGATTGGGGGATGTCAGTGCGTTCCCATTTGTTGAAGCGCCTGATAAACGTAACATTCAGGATGGTGTCCGACTATTGGAAGAGCTGGGGGCTATCGATACAGAGTCTTCAACCGATGGCACTTACCGACTGACGCAAATGGGGCGGCAGTTGGCACAGTTACCGATTGATCCGCGCTTGGCCCGTATGGTGCTGGAAGCCAGAACGCATGGCTGTGTGCGTGAAGTTATGGTGATTACAGCGGCATTATCCATTCAGGATCCGAGAGAAAGGCCGCTGGAAAAACAGCAGGCTTCCGATGAAAAACATCGACGTTTTGCTGATAAAGACTCAGATTTTATCGCTTTCCTGAAATTGTGGGATTTTTTGACAGAACAGCAAAAAGAACTATCCAGTTCTCAGTTCCGCAAACTTTGTCGTCAGGATTATCTGAATTATCTGCGCGTCAGAGAATGGCAGGATGTTTACACCCAATTGCGACAGGTAGTCAAAGAGATCGGTATTCCGGTTAACAGCGAGGAAGCCGATTACCGTAGTATTCATATTGCATTACTGACCGGGCTTTTATCCCATATCGGTCAGAAAGATGTCGAGAAACAGGAATATACCGGTGCCCGTAACGCTCGTTTTTCCATATTTCCGGGTTCGGGGTTATTTAAAAAGCCGCCTAAATGGGGAATGGTAGCGGAGCTGGTGGAAACCAGCCGCCTCTGGGGGCGCATTGCCGCCCGCATTGAACCAGAATGGATAGAACCTCTGGCATCGCATCTGATCAAGCGTCATTACAGTGAACCACACTGGCAAAAATCTCAGGGTGCGGTAATGGCATCAGAGAAAGTCACCTTATATGGATTGCCGATAGTGATGGGTCGTTTGGTCAATTACAGTCAGATTGACCCGATGCTGTGCCGCGAATTATTTATCCGCCATGCGCTGGTGGAAGGGGACTGGCAAACCCGCCATTCATTCTTCCGGGCTAATCTCAAATTACGTGAAGAAGTCGAAGAGCTGGAACACAAATCCCGCCGTCGGGATATTTTGGTGGATGATGAGACATTATTCAGCTTCTATGATCAGCGGATTGGCAAGGACGTAGTTTCATCCCGCCATTTTGACCGCTGGTGGAAAACAGTAAGCAAAGATCAACCGGAATTGCTCAATTTTGAAAAGAGCATGTTGATTAAAGGAGATGCCAATAAAGTCAGTGCGCTGGATTACCCCAATTACTGGTATCAGGATAATTTAAAATTTCGTTTAACTTACCAGTTTGAACCGGGGACAGATGCTGATGGAGTCACGGTGCATATTCCATTGCCAGTATTAAATCAGGTCAGAGATGAGGGATTTGACTGGCAAATTCCGGGAATTCGTCATGAATTGGTCGTGGCATTAATTAAATCGTTACCGAAGCCGATCCGCCGTAATTTCGTACCGGCACCTAATTACGCAGAGGCATTTCTGGAGCGGGTAACTCAGCCACAGGCAACATTGCTGGAAAGTCTTGAAAAAGAATTTCGTCGCATGACGGGAGTGACGTTGTCACGTGATGACTGGCAATTGGAACAGGTTCCGGATCATTTGAAAATGACTTTCCGTGTTATTGGAGAGAAAAACAAAGCGCTGGCGGAAGGGAAAGATCTTTCGGCACTGAAGCTGAAACTGAAAGATAAAGTACAGGAAACACTTTCAGCCGTAGCGGATGATGGTATTGAACAAAGCGGGCTGCATATCTGGAGTTTTGGCGAATTACCTGAACGCTATGAGCAGAAACGAGGTGGCTATTCGGTTAAAGCATTCCCGGCGCTGGTGGATGAAAAAGACAGTATCGGTATTAAATTGTTCGAAACTGAATCCGAACAGCTTAATGCAATGTGGGAAGGAACGCGTCGGTTACTGTTGCTGAATATTCCATCACCGATTAAATACCTGCATGAAAAACTGCCGAATAAATCCAAGTTGGGGCTATATTTCAATCCATATGGAAAAGTTCTGGATTTGATAGATGATTGTATTTCCTGCGGTGTGGACAAATTAATTGCAGAAAATGGCGGTCCGGCATGGAATGAACAGGCATTTTCAGATTTGCAGGATAAAGTCCGGGCTGATTTGAATGATGCAGTGGTCGACATTGCCAAACAGGTCGAGCAGATCCTGACAACGGTATTCGCCATTAATAAGCGCCTGAAAGGGCGGGTAGATATTTCTCTGGCATTGGCACTATCTGATATCAAAGCGCAAATCTCCGGTCTGGTCTTTAGAGGTTTCGTCACTGCCCACGGTTGGAAACGTCTGGCAGATGTATTGCGTTACCTGAATGGTATTGAACGCCGGTTGGAAAAACTGGCTATTGATATAAACAGGGATAGGACGCATATGAGCCGGATTGAATATATTCAGCAACAATGGCAGCAATGGTTAGCTAAGCTTTCTGTTCAGCAAAAACAGTTACCGGAAGTAAAAGAAATCTGCTGGATGATTGAAGAACTGCGTATCAGCCTGTTTGCCCAACAGCTGGGTACAGCATATCCGATATCTGATAAGCGTATTTTGCAGGCGATGGAGAATATCGCAGCGTAATAATTCGGGGGTTTTAGTGTATAATTATTAATACACTATAGGCCCCTATATTTTTGTATCCTATACGTGTATTTAAAATACATATCAATTCTATTG